>JBFEVY010000308.1:0-4286 GCA_041546665.1 Spongiibacteraceae bacterium
CCGAATGTAAAATTTACCGCCTCAAACCCGCAATACAGTTCGACCATGATCCGCGGGTTCGGGTCTCCGCCACTGGCCAGAAATATCGAACCCTCGGTAGGCTTGGTGATCGACGGTATCAGTTACGGTCGAAGTACTTTCACCAATGATGGCGTGTTTGATTTAGAGCGTCTGGAGGTATTGCGCGGCCCGCAGGGAACGCTGTTTGGTAAAAACACGATTGCGGGCGTACTAAATTTCACCACAAAATCACCGTCCTTTGATCCGGGCGGGTATCTGCAGGTCACGGAGGAACGACTTGACGGCAATCGCTATGAAGCCGCAGTAAGTTTCCCCATCGTTGAAGATGTTTTGGCGGCCCGCATCAGTTGGCGAAAACGGGAGAAATACCTGGGACTCTACAACACCGCGCGAGACGACGAAAAGGAGGAGTTTAAAGACGAGTCGGTGCGCCTTCGCCTGGACTACTTTCTCAGTGAGGACGTGGAACTCAAACTGATCGCCTTCAGCACCGACTACGAAGGTGTGGGTAACGGCTTCCAGCACTCCCACCTTACAGAAACTGCGCGACAGACCTTTGAACAGGTTGACCCGCGCATAGAAGACGACGAGTTCAATGACACCCGCTCCTCCAACTCGCCGACCTTTGCCAATCGAGACAGCGACTCCGTAGCCCTCAAGCTGGATATGAATCTGGATGACGTTCTGCTGTTTCGAAATGGCAGTATCAGCGCTCTGGCCAGTTGGGCGCGAGTCGATACGCCTTTTCTGCTGGATACAGACTTCAGCCCGGTCAATGCCGGCTATTTCGAAACCGATGGCCCTGACCGCTACATGCAAAAGCAGTTTGAGTTGCGCTACAGCGCCGATAGCGATCCTCTCTTTGGTTGGGGTGAGTCGGTTGACTGGATGTTTGGGGTTTTCGCCGGCAATGCGGAATCGAAAGTTAGCCAGGCGACGTTTCTGGTACTCGATGGTCTCGTCGCATTAGCACCGGTCATCGCAGAAGGCCGCGGAATACCGCTGCCCTCATTCCTCGGCCCCATATTTGCTGAGCTTGGTGAAATAGGGGTGACTCCCGGCGGTGGTGAGGATTTCATTATTGAAACCTTCGTCCACGTCAAATCACAGACATACGCCCTGTTTGGGCAGGCAGATTGGCATCTGTCAGACTCCTTGACCGCATCACTGGGCTTGCGCCTGGGTAAGGAAACTATTGATGGCGAGCAGTCGAACTATTCCGACTCGATCGTCCCCTCGCTGACCAATGGCTCAGAAAATTACTACGCCAAAGACCGCCTGAAAGAGGAGGAGGTGTCGCCAAAGGTCGCGATAAGCTGGTCGCCCATTAACGAACTTACGGTATTCGGCAATATCTCCAAGGGCTTTAAGAGCGGCGGCTTTTCCGGCCCGGTTATTCACACCCGCAGCCTTCAGTATGAACCCGAGGAGGCGATTTCAGCCGAGGCCGGGATTAAAACACGGCTTTTCGACCAGACCCTGGAAGTGAATGCCACGGTTTACACCATGCAGTTCGAGAACCTGCAGTTAAATGTTTTTGACGGCACCGCAATTTATACCGTCAATGTGGATGATGCGGAATCCTGGGGCATTGAGATGGATTTTCACTGGCTGCCGCCCATGCCGTGGCTGACCGTGCAGGGGAGTCTTGGCTTCAACGAGACCAAGTACGGTGACTTTCCCTGTGGGCCTACCACCTGGGATGATACCGACGCCCTGCCTGAATGCGGCCAAAATGCTCACCCTTCGCAAGACCTCAGTGGTAAGGAACTCCCCTACAATCCCAAAATCTCGGCCAGTCTCTCGCCCATGATTCGCTTTCCGATTATTCCCAGTTGGGGCATAGGCGGGATGATGGCCTTGGATATGATTCACCAGGGCGAGCATTACCTGGATTACGACCTCGACGAACAGACTTACCAAAAGGCGACAACCAAACTCAATGCACGACTGGCCGTGGGCCCGGAAGATAAGCGCTGGGCGGTGGTATTCAATGCAAAGAATCTGACAGAGGTGAAAGAGCGCTTGCTGGTATTGGATACCATCATTCAAGGCGGCAACTACGTTGCCATTACCCGCCCTGATGAAACCCAGTATGCAGTGGATTTTCGCTATAACTTTGGCGCTTTGGATTAATCGCATACCCGATGAATAGATCCCAGAGGCGAATACAAAGATGAATAATTCTGCTGATTTTCTGGAGAAATACGGTCCCTGGGGGCTGGTGCTTGGCGCGTCTGACGGTGTAGGGCGCGCCTTCGCCGAGGCAATGACGGCCAAGGGCTTAAATGTCGTACTTGTCGCCCGCCGTCAGGCACAGCTCGATGCGCTTGCTTCAAGCTTGCAGTCCAGATTCAATGTGGACGCGCTCGCTATTGTGCTGAATCTCTCCGAACCCGATGCCATGGAAAAATTGCTGCAGTATGTAGAGGGGCTTGATGTCGGCTTTGTAGTGAATTGTGCCGGCGCCGATACGGGAGCGGTTCACTTTCTGGATCGCGACCAGCATAACGACGAGGCCATGCTGTTTCGCAACTGCACCATGCTGATGAGGGTTTGTCGTTACTTTGGCGAGAAAATGGTCGCGCGCGGTCGCGGCGGTATCATCACCATGGGCTCGGGGGCTGCCCTCGCGGGTACGCCTGGGCTGGCGACCTACGCCGGCACCAAGGCCTTTGATCTCCTGTATTCTGAAGCGCTGTGGGGCGAGCTCAAGCCAAAAGGTGTGGATGTGCTCTGCTTGATGCTCCCGGACACCGACACGCCTGCGCTGCGGCGCGGGATGCTGCGGCACGGGAAAATTTCCTCGTTGGACGAAGCACCGAAAGGCGCAACATCGCCGGAGCAGGTCGCAAGGGAAGGCATTGCGTATATCGGCAAAGGGCCTACCCGGGTGATCTCCAGACGCCTGCGTATCGCCAACCGTATCATGGGGTTGCTGGGCCGCAATGCTGCAGTGGGCGTGATGACCGCCGTGACTCGCAAGATGATGGGGGAAGCGAATTCCCCTGGCTAAATGCAAAGAATTTACTTACGTTATTTGGCGCGTGAAATTTCGAATTAGAAGCAGGCAGATGCCCTTCGTTAAAATATGAATAAGGCTTTTGAGATATCAGAAAAACAAAAACCCGCCTTAACGGCGGGTTTTGAAGTTTCTGCTTAAAGTCTAGAAATTGTATTTCAAACGCAGGCCATACATTCTTGGCAGGCCGACGGCACCAGTCTCGGCTCCTTGTCTCCAGCCGCCGGACGCGTAGGTATAGTACTCCTTGTCTGTGGCGTTATTGACAAAGAGTGACGCGTCAAAGTGGCTACCCATCACCGCATTCCAGTTAACGTTCACATTGAAAAGTTCGTAAGCATCAATTTTTATCGGCGATGTTTCCCTGGAAGAACTTTGCATTTCGTCGTTATAAACATAGGTGAGGCCGGCTGACAACGCCCCCAGTGAGGAATCGATTGGAACCTGATAACTCAAATTTGCCACCACCTGGTTTTCCGCGACAAAGGGCAGGGATTCTCCTTCCGCTGTGGTCACCGAGATGGTCGTCGGATCTGCTACCGTAGCGGGTATCTCTGGTGTTATCAGGTCTTGAACCTCGGTGTCTAGGTAGGTGTAGGCAAAGTTGAAACGAAGAGAGTCGGTGAGAACGAGCGTTGTCTCGAGTTCCACGCCCTGTATGCTCGATTCCCCGGCATTAATAATTGAAGTGGTGCCGGTACCGGTATCAACGCGACGATAGCCGTACTGTATCTGTTGGTCACGGAAATCGTTATAGAACATCGAAATATTGAACGTGCCCGTTAAAAACGTATCGAACTGGGTCTTGGCACCAACTTCATAGCTGTCGACTTCTTCCGGGTCATGGGTGTCATAGCCGTCAGGAGCTGCCAGGTTGACGCTACCCTGGCGGTAGCCGCGGACGTACTTGGCGTAGTACATGATATTTTCTGATGGCTTGTAATCAACGCCCAGCAACCAGGTTACTGCATCGCTGTTTGAGACCGGGTTTCGCGTTGTGGTGACTACGGTATCCGGTGCATAGTAACCATCGTCACCAAGAGCCGTTGGGCCGCCTATATTTCCAGGAAATTTTGCAACAGTTTCTTTGATATACCCTTCCGTTTTGTCATCGGTATACCGCAAGCCGCCGGTAAATGACCATTGGGGGTTCAGGTCGTAAGTACCCTGCAGGTAAACCGCGCGGTTCTCGTAGTCGACTCCACCGGGGTTGGCCATAATACTGCCGACATAGACGGGGAAG
>JBFEVY010000121.1:0-9596 GCA_041546665.1 Spongiibacteraceae bacterium
ATGTTCCGCCGAGGCGCGATTAAGCAGCAGCAGTTGCTCGACCAGATGCGAAAGGCGCTGCACATCCGGCTCCAGTTTTTGCAGTGATTCCGCAGCGGAATCCGGGTCGGCCAGCGCATTGTGCAGATGCATATTGATCGCGCTGATCGGGGTGCGCAGCTCGTGGGCCGCATCAGCGGAAAACCGCCGCTCGCGCTCAAAGGCCGCACCCAGGCGCCGCAGCGAGGAATTGATGGCACTGACCACCGGAACCAGTTCCGAAGGTGGCGGCTCTATGGCCAGCTCGCTGAAATCGTCAGCCGAACGCCGCCGCAACAGATTGGCCAGCTCGCTAAGGCTTTTTAAACCGTGGCCGACAATTAACCAGATCAACAAGCCGGCCAATGGCAATACCAGCAACACCGGCAGCACGGATTGCAGAACTACCGATTCCGCCAGGTTGTAGCGCAGGTCCGTACGCTCAGCGACGATTGCCCTGCGCAGCGGCGGCTCCGCGTCACTACTTAAAATGCGCCAGCGATAACCGACAAGATTTGCTTCACTAAAGCCCGGCGCCACGGTGATGGCATCGGCCGGCGCATTTTCGGAACGCCACACCACTCGTCCGGCACCATCCACCAGTTGAAAGAGTTCATCGCCCTCACTACCGGGCGCGGGGGGCAAAACGTGATCGGGAAGCGGCATGGCCAACAGGCGTCGAGATGCGGCCATCAGTTTGTGATCAAACAGCGACTGGGCCTCGGCCATACTGGTGCGATAGCCGTGCAGGGCCGCAAGAAAATTAGCCAGCGCGAGGCTGGCCAGTATGGAAATAATCAGGTACTGCCGCAGGGATGTCATCCACTGCTGCCCAGCACATACCCCACGCCGCGAATGGTTTTAATCACGGACGAGCCCAGCTTTTTACGCAGATTGTGGATGTGCACGTCTATGGTATTACTGCTGACTTCATCGCCCCAGCTATACAGTTTTTCTTCCAGTTGCTCGCGGCTGAATACCTGCCCCGGCCGATCCGCAAGCGCTCGCAGAATGGCAAATTCGCGACGGGATACTTTTTGCTCCTCGCCGGCAAGAAAAACCTGGTGGCTGCCAATATTAATTCGCACCTCACCCGCCACCAGCTCGGTGCTCTGCACCTGGCCGCTGCGCCGCGACAGCACCCGAATTCGAGCCAGCAACTCGTCGAAGGCAAAGGGTTTGGTGAGATAGTCATCGGCGCCGGCATCCAGGCCGGCTATTTTGTCGTCCAGTGCGTCTCTGGCGGTCAGAATCAGTACCGGCAGCGTTGCCCCGGCCTGACGCAATTCGCGCAGCAGCTCCAGGCCATCGCGATCAGGCAACCCCAGATCAAGAATCAGCACCTCGGTCTGGCCGGCGTCCAGAAACTGCTTTCCGGCTTTGGCTGTGTTGGCGTGGTCTACCGCATACCCAGCACGACGAAGGCCGGTGGTCATACCATCGGCCAGCGACATATCGTCTTCAATTAACAGGAGTCTCATAGATTCCGTTTTAGTCTGTTACAAGGTTTTTAGCAATCCCTGAATTTCAGATCGCCGTCCCTTATCCGCCAATTCCCGTCCGGGGCGTAGGGGTGCGGCCAGTGCCTTTTGCAGGTATTGTTTCGCCTCGTCCGGCTTTTTCTGATGCAGCAGGTAGTCGCCATAAAAATAGTTGGCGTCGATATCAGTGGCCCCTAGCGCGAGGCCGCGGCGCAGGTGTTTGGCCGCCTGTTTATTGTCACCAAAGCCCAGCGGCCAACCCGGCACCTGATAGTAGAGCGAACCCAGGCTGGTATGCGCTGCGCCGTGTAACACCGCGTCATCAATCGACAGGGCCTTTTCAAAATCGGCCTTGGCGGCTTTCACCAGCGACAAAGCGCCCAAACCGCCTTTTTCGCCCGCGTAGCTGGCGGCAATAATCCCGTGCCAGGTTAGCAAATCCGCCTCGTTTGGATGACTGGCTAACATTTCATCGGCGCGCTGCAACAGGCCCTCAAAGGCGTGTTCCCGTTGTTTTTCCGGTGTGCTGTAACGAATTTCCGCCCATCGCTTTTGCAAAAATGGCAGATCAGCATGATTGGACGCCAGCGCCGAAAAGCTGCACAGCATCGAAAACAGAATAAGAATACCGAATCGCATTACCGTGACTCCTGCAGCTGGCTGTAACGGCGAATCACCGGCAATTGTTTCGCCAACGCTTTTCCCACCACCGCAGGCAACAGGGCATTCAGGCGAACAAAAAACTTTTCCGGCCACCCCAGGTACTGGCGCTGACTCGTGCGGCGATCAAGCAACTTCAGCACCGCCTCTGCAACCACGTCGGGCTCATCCATCCGGTTGCCCAGTTCATTGTTCATGGCCACCACCGCGGCGCTGTTCATCTCGGTATTCACCGCCCGCGGGGCGAGATAATGCACCGCCACCGGCCCGTCACTCAATTCGCGCTGCAGAGCCTCGGTAAAGCCTCGCAGGCCAAACTTGGTCGCGCAGTACAGGCTGAAGCCCGGATAGCCAATGCTGCCGAAACTGGAGCCAATATTAATAATGCTCGGCTGAGGACTGGCTTTCAGCGTTGGCAGCAAAGCCTTGCACAGGCGGATCGGGGCCATCAGATTAACCGCCATTAGCGCCTCAAGATCGGCCTGTTGATTGAGAAAGTCACCAAAACTGGAGAGCCCGGCATTATTGATCAGAACATCGACCCCCTGCCCTTCGACAAGCTCTACACAAAAGCGGCTAAGCTCTGCCTCACTCTGCAAATCCACCGCGGCAATGCTGTGCTCGCCCGGCAAGCTCGCCTGCAGCGCAGCGAGGGCCGCAGGATTTCGCGCTACCAGCGTCAGGTGATGACCGGCCTCCGCCAGCTGCTTCGCAATACTTTGGCCAATGCCGCCGGTCGCTCCGGTCAGAACAATATTCAGCGCTGTCATAGCCTACTCCTCCGGTTTCGCAAAATCACGCGACTTTTTTGTGCAGCGGCTGGCCCACGTCCAGGCTACGGAAAATATCGCCGTAGAGGCGATAGAACATCTTGGCGCGGTGGATTATCTCCTCCTGATCCGCCTCGTCTTCGACCTTGTCCATCAGCTTTTCAAAAAACTGCACATGCTCGATATCCAGAGCGCCGTGGGATTTCAGATAACTGAAAGCGCGATTAGGCAGCCCCAGCTTGGTTTGAATCGCGTTCGCTGCCGCATCCGCAACAGCGATACTGGTGCCTTCGAGCACCTGAACCATGCCGAAAAATCCTACCGGATTGCCTCGCTGGATGGTGTCGTAGGCATAGGACACCATCAATTCAGCCGCCGCACCCGGCCGGCTGTTGCGCACCGCTTCCTTATCCGCACCGCAGGCCGCGATATCGTTGAGAATCCACTCCTGGTGTCCCAGCTCTTCCTCAATGTATTCCGCCACCGCCTCGCGCAACCACTCGTGGGACTCAGGCAACCGGGCGCCGCAGGCCATCAGCAGGGGCACCGTGTGTTTAACATGATGGTAGGCCTGGCTGAGAAAGGCGATGTATTCGTCCAGGCTCAATTTTCCCGCCACACCGGCCTGAATAAATGCCAGTTCGGTTAAGGCCTGGCGCTCGGCTGCGGTTTCAGCCTGCAATCGTTGAAAAAAGCCCATTTTCGACTCCTGATCGTTCGTTATAGTGGGGTGCCAGTGTTGCCGAATAACATGCAGCTATGGTGTCGGCGTAGTGTTGGCAAATTGCCCCACGGCGCAGGCGGCCGTTAGCCGTCAGTAAACCATTGTGGGCAGTGAATGCGGTGTCCAGTTCGCGCCATTGGCGAATCTGGGCGTAGTCCGGCAAGCGGCTGTTGCACTGTGCAATACAGGCATCGATATCGGCGCTGCAATAACCCGGGCGACGCAGAATCAGTGCGCTGCAAAAGGGCTGGTCATCCCCAACGACAATGCACTGCGCAATTCCCGGATAGGCCAGCAATTCGCTCTCCAGCCACTCCGGCGAAATATTGCGGCCATAACTGCTGACGAGCAGGTTTTTACGGCGTCCCCGCAGTTGCAGGAAGCCGTCTTCATCCAGTTCTGCAAGATCGCCGGTGGCCACTTCTTTTGCAGTTGTACCATCGGCATCGCCGAGGTAGCCCAGAAAACTGTTACCGCTAACGCACAATTCACCGTCAACAAAGCGGAATTCTGCGTGGGACAAAGGCATGCCTGCACTGCCCGGCCGGTCGTGTTCGGGAGTGTTCAGGCTGAGTACCGAGGCGCACTCAGACAAACCGTAGCCTTCATACACCGGCAGCCCAGCCGCACGGGCTTCGAGAATTTGCGCCGGCGCCACACGGGCTCCACCCACCGCCAGAAAACGCAGACTTGCCGGTGGCGTCCAACCCGCGGCGGTTTTTTGATTGAGGGCCTTGAGAATCTGCGGCAGCAAAATGCCGCTGTCAGGTTGATAACGCTCGAAACAATCCGCAAGCAGGTCGATATCAAGACCGGAGCTACCCGCCCAGCCCAGTTCCACCAGACCAGGCACAAATACACAGGCACCGCGCAACAAGGCTGAATACACACCGGCGACGTTCTCCAGCAGAGTGGCCAGCGGCAGAATCGCCAAATGGTCTTTCATTGCCAGACTGTCCAGCGCGGTATTCACCGATGCCGCCGTCGCTTGCTGAGAAGCCGCAGACAGGCACACACCTTTCGGCTCGGAGGTTGACCCCGAGGTGTAGGTAATCTTGCTGGTACCCGGCGGCACGGTGGCCCGCGCAGGCTCAACGTCTAGGCGTTGGCATGTCAAACCTGGCACCGCTTTCAGCACATCCACTGAAAGTGCACTGCCGTCCTCAATCAGTAGGTTGGCGCCACTGCTTCGCAGGGCGTGTTGGTACTGATGGGGGCTAAAAAATGTCGGCAGGGGAATCAGACACAGGCCAGCGGCTTGGCAGGCCAGATCCACAATGATCCACTCAGGACTATTATCTGCTCGCAGCGCCACGGTTTTTGCATCCAGGGCTTTCAGTTCCTGGGCTAATACGTCAATAGCCGTCGCCAGCTCGCTATAACTGTAGCGGCGCTGCGCATTGGCAAGTGCGATTGCTTCGCCCTTTGTTGCGGCCCAGTGTCGAATCACCCTCAAAACTGACATGGCTCAGGCCTCGTAGCGGCAGAGCTGGGTGATCTGACTTTCGCAGCTGGCCATCAGCAGCGCACTGAGCGGATGGCGACGCAGTGCGCGCCGCGCCTTGATGGCGTTTACCGCCATCACAGACGGACAGCAATCGTAGTAACTTCCCCAGTTTGAACGCGCCTCACCAAGACGCTCGCCATCCGCTTCACCAAGAATGTGCTGCTCAAGATGCAATCGGTTCAGCAACTTTTGCACTTCCGGAGTTGCGGTAAAAATAGCCCACTCCGCGGATTGTTCGCAGAGCAAGATGGTGAGCGCCACAAATAACAACTGGCTGCCACCGCGCTGGGTTGCAACCAGATTGCCTATTTCAACCAGAGTGTCTCTGCGCACATCCTCGCCACAGACATCTGCCAAAACCTGCTCAGCGGGACGACTTAAATACTGTTCGAGAAATAGCTGATTACCGTCAGTACCACGACGCATCCCCAGCGCCGCGCTCACATCTGACAGATTTCCTGAGGCGAGAGCACCGTTGTGCATCATCAACAATTCAGGCATAAATTCAGTTACTTTCGCGCCGTAGCTGTCGCGAAATTTTTCCGCGATATAACGCTCCGCCATATCCCGGCCCGCTTCAAAAGCGCTGATTACAGAAAAGTCTGGAGTCACCGACAAACGGCGACGCGGTACTTTTATTTCCGCGCGAGAAAGGTTTTCGGCCTGCGACTGCAAAGACATTGCGCTACTCCAAACTGGATTTCGACAATGCCAGACTATGCAAGCCAGATTAAGAATCTCTTAAGCGAAAAGGAAAAAAACACAAGCTAAGTACAAGCCCCTATCCAGGCTTAACAGCGGGGAAAAACACGAATTCAACCAGGCACAGGGACGGGTCGAGAAAGGAAAAACAGACGAAAAATTTTATTCTTTGCCGTCCAGACGTAGCGCCTGCAAACCCTGTTCGATGGTATTCAGGTGCTCGCGCAGCCCGGCCTTACTGGCCGAAATCCCCACCGCCAAAATATCCAGCACCGTCATATGCGCCAGACGCGACGGCAGCGGTGTATAGGCCCCTTCATCGAGATCGACATCGATATAAATCGGCAGGTCGCTGATCTCTGCCACCGGGCTGCCACTGGGTGCCAGGGCAATAACCGGCGCGCCGCTGTTCTGGGCGAGTTTTATCGCATCAAGCAGCGCTCGGGTGCGACCGGATTGCGAGATTGCCACCACCACGTCGTCGGCATGCAGCGACATCGCCGACATGGCCTGCATATGGGGGTCCGAATACACGCTGGCGCTGATCTGCAGACGAAAGAAGTTATGCTGGGCATCGGTCGCCACCGCTGCCGAGGCACCAAAACCGTAAAACTCGACCCGCCGCGCCTCGCCAAGCAGGGTCACCGCGCGCTCGACCGCCTCGACCTCAATACTGTCGCGCACCTTCTTCAGGGTTTCCATGGTGGAGTCGAAAACCTTGAAGGTGTACTGCCGCGCCGAATCCTCATCGCTGAAGTTAAAGGCCTCGTACTCCGGGCTGTGGGCTACATGCTGGGCCAGCGCCAGCTTGAAATTCTGAAAGCCATCACAGCCCACTGCCCGGCAAAAACGCAACACCGTGGGCTCGCTGACATGGGCTTCCTGGGCGAGGTCCACAATCCGCATATGAATCACCTCCCGCCGATTGGCGAGAATAAAATCCGCCACCATACGCTCGCTGCGGCGCATGGCCTCGCGATTGGTCTCGATAGCGCGAATAATATTGCGTGGTTTCACATCCACCTCTTCATCCAAGTCTTTCACCGGCAAGCAAAAAGCGCTGTCACCCGGCGAAATCAACAGCCCGTGCCCCGATTGTAACTGATTGCCCCAGCCCTGCCGATTGTCACGCTTTAAGCCGTGTCAGAACGTGCTATTCCCGATAGAATACCCGCCCATGGACGTATCTTTTATTCTCAATGACCTCAACGACGCCCAGCGCGACGCGGTAACCGCCGACAGCCCTGGAACCCTGGTATTGGCCGGCGCCGGCTCGGGCAAAACCCGGGTGCTGGTGCACCGTATCGCCTGGAAAATCAAAGTCGAAGGCCTGTCGCCCTACAGCATTATGGCGGTGACCTTCACCAACAAGGCCGCCAGAGAAATGCGCAGCCGCATCGAGGAGTTGCTCGGCGGCCAGCTTCAGGGCGGCATGTGGGTGGGCACCTTTCACGGCCTGGCCCACCGCCTGCTCAAGGCCCACACCCAGGAAGCCAAACTCCCCGACAACTTCCAGATTCTGGACAGCGACGACCAGTTGCGGCTGCTCAAGCGCATTCACAAGGAACTGAATCTCGACGACTCCCGCTGGCCACCCCGCCAGTCGGCCTATTTTATCAACGGTCACAAGGACGAGGGGCGGCGCTCGGCCCATATCGATGACCACGGCAGCGACCTGTACCTGCAAACCATGCTGCGGGTCTATCGGCGCTACGAAGAGGCCTGCCAGCAGCAGGGGGTGATCGATTTTGCCGAACTACTGCTGCGCGCTCTGGAATTGTGGCGCGACAATCCCGCGGTACTCGACCACTACCAACAGCGTTTTCGCCATGTGCTGGTCGACGAATTCCAGGACACTAACGCCGTGCAGTACGCCTGGCTGCGCATTCTCGCGGGCAAGGGTATGCCGATCACCGCGGTGGGGGATGACGACCAGTCCATTTACGGCTGGCGCGGCGCCCGCATCGAGAACATCCAGCAGTTTTCCAAGGACTTTGCAGACACCCGCATTATCCGCCTGGAGCAGAATTACCGCTCCACCGCCAATATCCTCAACGCCGCCAATGCCGTGATCGCCAACAACAGCCAGCGGCTGGGCAAAGAGCTGTGGACCAGCGGCGAGGAAGGCGACAAGATCAGTCTGTTTGCCGCCTTTAACGAGCAGGACGAGGCCCGGTTTATTACCGATCGCATCGAAGAATTACTGCGCCAGGACTACAGTCGCGCCGATATCGGCCTGTTGTATCGCAGCAACGCCCAGTCGCGCATACTCGAAGAGGCCCTGATCCGCAGCGGCATTCCCTATCGCATCTACGGCGGCCAGCGCTTCTACGACCGCCTGGAAATCAAAAACGCCCTCGCCTATCTGCGCCTGATCGCGCTGCGCGACGACGACACCGCCATTGAACGGGTGATCAACACCCCGACCCGGGGCATTGGCAACCGCACCGTGGAAATCCTCCGCGAATACGCGCGGGATCATCAGCTGTCGCTGTGGAAAGCTGCGGTAGCCATCATCCAGCAGGGCGTGCTTCCCGCCAGAGCGGGCAACGCCCTGCGCAGCTTCATTGGCCTGGTTGAAGAGCTCGCAGACAAGACCACAGAGATGTCCCTGGACGAGCAGGTCGACCACGTTATCACCGCGTCGGGACTTATCGCCTTTCACGAGAAGGAAAAAGGCGAAAAAGGCCAGGCCCGGGTGGAAAACCTCTACGAACTGGTCAGCGCCGCACGCAGTTTTGAACCGGAAGACCCGGACGCTGAGCTGTTGCGGGAATTTCTCGACCGCGCCGCGCTGGACGCCGGCGACCAGCAGGCCGACGAGCACGAGGACGGCGTTCAGCTGATGACCCTTCACTCGGCAAAAGGTCTGGAGTTTCCGGTAGTGTTCATTGCCGGGGTCGAAGAAAACCTGTTTCCCCACAAAATGTCGATGGACGACCCGGCGCGACTCGAAGAAGAACGGCGCCTCGCCTATGTGGGCATCACCCGGGCGGAACAGAAACTGTACTTGAGCTACGCGGAATCCCGCCGCCTTCACGGCCAGGAGAACTTCAACAGCTTGTCGCGATTTATTCGCGAAATTCCCAATGAGCTTATCGATGAAGTGCGCCTGAATAACACCGTCAGTCGGCCCAGCAGTTACGCCATGAGCAGCCGCGCCGAACAGACCGCCAACGAGAATGGCATGATGCTGGGCCAGCGGGTACTGCACAGCATCTTTGGCGCAGGGGTCGTGCTCGGCTTTGAAGGCCAGGGCGCCAGCGCCAGAGTGCAAGTCAATTTTGAAGACGAAGGCAATAAGTGGCTGGTGCTGCAATACGCCAATCTGCAGCAGCTCTAGCAGCCTCGCACAACGGTAAAATAATATGCGCAATAACACGACACCCGCTGTAATTCTGTTTCTCCTCGCCGCCCTGGTGGCCATGAGCTGGCTTTATGTTGGCGAACGCAGCCGCGCCTATTCCGGCAACGGCGACAGCCAGGTCACTGACTCGCACGGTGAGGATGAAACGGTATACCACTGGAAGCTGGTCACTACCTGGCCCAAGAACTTTCCGGGCCTCGGCACCGCACCCGAGAAATTTGCCGAGGTGATCAACACCATGAGCCAGGGCCGTCTGCAAATCAAAGTCTACGGCGCCGGCGAACTGGTGCCCGCGATGGGCGTGTTTGATGCGGTTTCCGCCGGCAGCGTGCAAGCCGGCCACGGCGCCGCCTATTACTGGAAGGGC
>JBFEVY010000006.1:0-26653 GCA_041546665.1 Spongiibacteraceae bacterium
ACACCGCTATATTTATCGCCGTCAATAGGTATTCACTTAACTAATAGTTCCCAGTCTACCCCATTTTGCGCATATTTCTCGATCCCGGCCTTAGCTAGACTTCGCAATTTCGTTCTAAGACGGTGTTACAACATGGATCAAAACCCGAAAATTCGCGCTGTTGAAACCTATATTCAAGCCCTTTGCGACCACGATTTAAACGCTATAAGGTCACTATATACCGTTGATGCCCGCGTTGAAGACCCCGCTGGCACCGACCCAAAAATCGGTATCGACGCCATTCTTCGATTCTACGAAGAAGGCTTTAGTTCCGGACTTAAGGCAAAACTTACCGGCCCGGTAAGGGTCGCGGCCAATTACGCGGTTTTTCCTTTCCTTGTCGAACTACAAGATCACGGTATGGAAATCGACGTAATTGATCAATTTACCTTCGATGAAAATGGCCAAGTGACCGCAATGACTGCGTTTTGGGGATCGGAAAACACGCGTTTCGGCTAGAGTCATCGCGCCACCGCCGTGTCGGTCTAGAAAACAAAGGTCACCTGAGCGTAGCTATATACGCTGTCTGCCTGGCTACCCGGATCACCCGTATCACGCATAAATCGACTCTTGTGCAGATAAGCGCCGCCAAACTCCAGCTTCACCGAATCCCCCAGAGAGCGGCGCAACCTGAAATCCAGCTCCTGGCCAGCCTTGCTGGCCGATCCCCCTGTACTGTCGCGTAAACCTGTCGCGGCCAGGGTGTCGCGATCACTTGCCAGCCAATACGCCCGTGCGGTGACCTGAGCACTACTATACGCAGAAAACTGCCCGGTCCAGCGCAGCCCGGGTGAGAGGATATTGGCTCTGGCCCAGGCCCCGTATATCCCTGTTGGGCCATAATCGAAGCCACGCGAACCATACAGCGTATCAAAGCGCTCATTGTCCTCGTCATCAGGGGACTTGTCGCCACTGGCGTAGTCAAGTAGCACCGCAACCTTGGACGCCAGTCTGTCACCGTGCTGATGGCTCAGTTCGCCATGCACAAACAGGGCTTTATGGTCGAGGGCGACTATTTCCGACGCGGAGGTACTCGCCCGGGAGCGACCTGTTTGCCATACGGCCTCAATCTCATAACCCAAAAACGGGGAGGGGTTCCGCATCCGCCAGCCAACGGTATCCATATGGCGGTTTCGGGTTGCCAGATTTGGCTGATCGCGCTCTCTAAGGCCGTAGTAATACCACTCATGTCGGGTCTGTCCAAGCAGGTGTTCGGCATGCACTCCCCAAAACCGAGTGCCGGAATAATGCCGGTCTGCCTGATGCCGGTTTGCGTCGAGTGCATCGCGGTCAGTGGGCCTTCGCAGCACCGGATAGTTATAGAAGAACTGAACGGCCGAATCTTCAGCGCGCCAAAGGCTGCGCAGACCATCAAAACTGTTCAGTGTGTTGCGAAATCGATTGCGCGATACCAGTCGCCGGCTGCCAAGGTCTAACGTGTAGCGGCCAATATCCAGGTCGAGAGTCCCGCCATAAAAACCGTCGCGATGCAGGCCAAGATAAGCCTGAAGTACATCCGCCGTGTTGACATCGTCGTTACCCAATGGCGTCCCGCTGTCATCCAGAGTACTTCGAGAGTCAATCAACTCCAGTTTGCCATGGCCGAGGGTGTTTTCTGCCGAAATCGCCGCAAGCAAGCGCGACACGACGATCTGGTCACTTCCCCCTTCGGTGCGAAAGGTATTATTAATCGTCTCCGCCCGCAGGCGAAGACTACCGTCAAATGTCCACTTAGTGCTGGCAAAAACGGGGAGGGGCAGGCACAGCAGCGCAACAAACAAGCGCAGGCGGTAAAAGCCGGCTAATCCCGGCATGGCCAAGCTGGATAACATGCGAATCCTTATCGATAAAGCGAGAAATCGTAAAACAAAGGGCGAGCGTGTGTTTCTAAGAATATCGGGGTCTCACCCCGACTCGCAAATTTTTTGTACGGCAGCGCAATAAAGAACAACACTTGCCCCGTCACCGCCAAACCTGCCAATAGCGGGATTCGCAGGCTCATTTATCAGGTAGATTTACCTGAGCGACGGTTTCACAGCGCTGATCATGATTCCAGAATCGATAGACGGCGCGTTAAAATAGCGCGCTTTGCACTGCGCAAATACCGTAAATTTAAAGGCCTAACGAGCGCCTAGACGAATTACTGGTCATACCACGGATATCACAGTACCGACACAGGGATATAACAATGAGATGGTTTAAAAAAATGGACTACAAATATTACGCTCTCGGCTGGGTAGCCGTTCTGTTTAGCTTGGCCGGAGCGGCCTTCGCCGATACCGATGAGGGTTGGCAGATACGAAAAGACGAGCAGGGCATCACCGTCTACGCGCGGGAGGTCGCGGATTCGCCCATCGATGAAATCCGCGCGTCGGCAAGTATTCAAGCGCCTTACCCCGTGGTACTCGCGCTGTTGCTCGACCACACGGCAAGACCACAGTGGAACGCGCTGTGTCAGGAGGCCCGTGTGCTGCAAAGCGGGACGCCGGACGAGCAGCGTGTGTACTTCTATTACAAAATGCCCTGGCCAGTGACAGATCGCGATCTGGTAATGGCATTGTCGGTGAACGACGCTGACGGCGTTGCCATAATGAAAGGCACCGCAATCGCCGACGACACCGCCCCCGCCGGCAAAGCAGTGCGCGTGTTGAAAGCCCGCGAGGAATGGCGAATTGAGCGTCTCGATGAGAACAGCACCCGCGTTACAATGACTGCGCTGATGGATCCTGCGGGGCCGATTCCAGCGTGGTTAATCAATGCCATGTCGGTGTCCCAACCTTATGAAGCGATGGAACAATTGCGCCTCTTGGCGTCACAACGGGCAGTCGCTGCCACCGCGCAAATTAAAAAGTAGCGTCGCGATCCCAATAGGGCTGGTCGCTAATGTGGCCAGCCATAAACTCCACAAAGGCGCGTACCTTTGGCGAAAGATGTCGGCGCTGCGGAAACACGGCGTATATCGAGATTTCCAAAGTTTCATACTGGCTTAACAGGCATGTTAATCGGCCTTCCTGCAGGTCACTACCCACTACGAAGGTGGGCACCCTCGCAATACCCGCACCCGCAAGTACCGCGTTTCGCACCGCCATACTGTTGTTCATCTGAATCGCCCCAGATACCGCGACGGACGCCGGAGGCTCACCCGGCTTACGGAATTGCCACTCCAACAGCGAATCCTGGTATTGGTAACTGACGATGCGGTGCTTGCCTAAATCGCCTGGCAGTGTGGGAGAACCGTGCTGCCGAAGATAGTCGGGCGAGGCGACAACGACGTGTTTACAGGGACCGAGACGCCGCGCAATCAGTGAGGAATCCGCCATATCTGAAATTCGAATCGACACATCAAATCCACCCTCAATCACATCAACTTTGCGGTCATCAAAATTCACGTCGACCGACAGTTCAGGAAAGCGCGCCGTAAATGCGGGAATGGCCGGGGCGATATGCATCACGCCGAAGGACATTGGCGCGTTCACTCGCAGTGTGCCGCGTGGCTCGCTCTGCAGCCGCGACACTTCCGCTTCCGCTTCCTCAATTTCTCGCAAGCCCACACGGCTGCGTTCATAGAAAGTTCTGCCCACCTCGGTGAGACTCAGCCGGCGCGTGGTGCGGTTAAACAGGCGTGCCCCAAGGTGGTTTTCCAGCCTTGTCACGTACTTGCTGACCACTGATTTGGACAGCGAAAGTCGCTCTGCCGCCGCCGTAAAGCTGCCGCTTTCCACCACCTGGGCGAAGACGGCGATATCACTTAAAACATCCATACGCGGGCCCTATTATTCAAAAAACGTGAACAATTATATTTTAAAAAGCCCGATTATAGGATTTTTAAAAGCAATTACAGTGAGCTCTCATCGACAGCGAATCACAACAGAGGAGTCACGAAGGATGCGAATCACAATATTTGGCGCCACCGGCCAGGTTGGTCGGCGGATTGTTAACGAAGCCCTGCAGCGCGGTCACAGCGTTACTGCGGTGGGCCGGCGCGCTGACAAGGCAAGCGAGCTGGCCAAAGCCGCATTATACCGGCGTGGCGACGCCTCCCAGCTCGAAGACGTGCTGAGACTGACGGAGGGGCAAGATCTTGCCATCAATGCCACCCGTCCAGTTGCTGGCAGAGAACAGGATGTCGAGACAACGACCCGCGTGCTGTTTGAGGGCCTGGCGCGAACCGGTGTGCGCCTTCTAGTCGCTGGCGGTGCCGCCAGTCTCAGCGTACCCGGCACGGGACGAGAGGTCATCGATTCCCCCGAGTTTTTGCCCCCGTCTGCGCGCCATATTGGCCAGGCGAGTCTGACCCAGTTTCATATTTGCGAGGCGGAAGCGCGGGTCGATTGGGCCTATCTGGCCCCTGCGGCAAACCTCGCTCCCGGATCGCGCACGGGGCAATTCCGGCTGGGCCGCGACGAGCTGCTGCTCGACAAGTCGGGACAGTCGCAAATTTCCATGGAGGATCTCGCCGTTGCCATGCTCGATGAGGCAGAGCGGCCCCAGCACCGCCAGCGCCGCTTTACCGTCGCCTATTAACCGCCACGACAGGAGAACGTCATGAAAGCTTATCAATTGTATTCCAGCTGCCTGCTCGCGCTGATGATTACGATGCACTCACCGGCCCAGGCCGAAGGCAGAAGTGTCGGACTCAGCCCCTGGGGAAAAGACGACGAAATCGGCCGTTTGAACCTTATTACAGCGGCATCCCGGGCCGCCATTCTGTCGCGAATTAGCGGCGACGCGGTCTACGATCTCTCCGTAGAGTACTTTATCGGCATGCCGAGCTGGCAGGCCGCCGGCGATCCACACTATCGCATGTGGATGACCCACACCCCGGATGGAACGGTGGTTGACGACCCTCTGAATGTTGGCGCGACGATGAATGGCCATGTCAGCTACAGCGGCGCGGCCATCTCCATGTACACGCATATGGGTACGCATATCGATGCGCTAGTGCACTTCGGGCTGGACGGCAAAATATGGAACGGCTACCGCGCTGAAGACTATCTGGGCGATCGCGGCTGGACGGTCGCCGGCGCAGAAAACATTCCCCCGTTGGTTGCCCGGGGCGTACTGATCGATATCGCTTCCGCCAAGGGAGTCGAGATGCTCCCCAATGGCTACCGGGTCACCCGGGCGGATCTAGTCCAGGCCCTAGAGCGCCAGCAGTTAAGCTTGCACAGCGGCGATATTGTGTTAATTCGCACCGGGAGAATGAAACTCTACGAAGACGCCCAGGCCTATATGCACAACCCACCGGGCCTGGGCATGGCCGCGGCGCGCTTTCTTGTTGAGGAAAGCCGGGCGATGATTGTCGGCGCAGACAACCTGAGTTTTGAAGCCTTTCCCTCGGAACTCGAGACCGACTATGTTCCCTTGCACACCTATCTGCTGGCAGAGCAGGGCGCACCGATTATTGAGCTGGTGTATCTGGAAGAATTGGCCCGGGACAAGGTTTACGAATTCGCCTTTATCGGCGGTTCGCTCAAGCTCCGCGGGGCCGATGCCGCGCCCCTTCGTCCCATCGCGATACCGGTGTATCCGCAGCAGCGGAAGAGGGGGGAGTGATGCGCGAGGCACTGTCCACCCCGAATTCTTCTTTGGCACCAGTGGGGAAAGGTGCGGGAAAAGTATCGGCCCTCGCCATTTTACTGGCGGCGGGCTTACTCCTCGGCATCACAACAAACCTGTCCAAAATTGCGGCGGGAGCGGGGTTCAGCCCCTTGGCCTATCTGGTTTGGTCTCTGATCGGAGCCACCGGCATTTTACTTGCCCACGCATTCTCTAGAGGTGTTCTTCCGGTGTTGAACCGGCGTTCAATGGAGTATTTTGTGATCGCTGGATTCCTGACAACCGCGGGGGCGAACCTGATTTTTTTCAGCGCCGTGCCTCATCTGGGCGTCAGCTTTATCGCACTGCTGCTGGCACTGCCACCGCTGCTTACCTATGCCGGGGCGCTCGTGTTGGGTATGGAGCGTTTTTGCCGCTGGCGCGCAAGCGGGGTGCTGCTGGCCCTGTCGGGCACCGGATTACTGGTTGCCCGGCAATGGTCTGCGGCCGACGCCCAGCTGATGTGGATTGGCGTAGCCTTGCTGGGTCCACTGATGCTGGCCGGGGGGAATCTCTATCGCAGTTGGCGCTGGCCGCCCGGCGCCAGCCCGGAATCCCTCGCTCCGGGCATACTGGTGGCGGCCACGGCAATGTTGCTGATATACGCGTTCTCCGCCGGCGCCGGTTTGGCCTTGCCAACGTCCGTCAACACCTTCGCCACCGTCCTGGTGGTGGTGCAAGCGGCAATATTTGCTGGCCAGTTCCTATTGATGTTCAAGCTTCAAAAAGCCGGGGGACCGGTATTTTTAAGCCTGATGGGCGGCGTCAGCGCGGTTTTCGGCGTGCCGATTGCCATGGTGTTATTAGCCGAACCCGCGCTGCCGGGCATGTTGCCCAGTGCCATGCTGGTGGCTAGCGGTATAACGTGTCTGTTGCGAGGAACGCCCCAGAGAGCTTGAGCACATAACAACGGGCAAACCTGAAGCTGTGTTTAACTTACTCATTTGAAGTAGACTCCAATCCAAACTTGTCGTTATTGGTGAACAAATGGAAGACCAAACCGTCGCTTGGGTCAGTGTGCTCGTTAGCCTCGCGATACTCATCGGCTACGAACTACGCTTGGTTCTTTCAAGCCGAAAGGGTGATTCATCGACCGCACGCTCGGCCCACCTGTCATTAAGGGCACAATGGGTGCGCGCGTTGGCCCAGCAACCCGGCGCTGAAATCATAGGAATACAGGCCCTGAGAAACTCACTGATGTCGGCGACCATCAATGCTTCGACTGCCGCATTGGTACTGATGGGTTCTGTGAGCCTTATTGCTTCGCGCGGTGGCTGGGAGCAGGAATTTTCCGTGCGCGTACTTTTAGAAGGTGCACTGCTTTTTACATTGTTTGCGACGTATTTGTGCGCAGCGCTTTCGATGCGCTTCTACCACCATGCAGGATTTGCGGTATCACTGCCTGTTGGCTCATTAGCGAGAGAGCAGCAAAGCGAACTCGCCGTTCACTACGTTCAACGGGGAGGGGTACTGTACAGCTGGAGCCTACATTTTTTCCTCAACTCGGCACCCATTGTGGTGGGCTTGCTCAATCCTATCGCCATGCCACTTGCAACACTCTGTATGCTGCTAGTGCTTGCCCTTTTCGACCGCGCACCAAAACATTTGGTCGATAGCTCGGAGTCCTAGCAGCGCTATAAGAGCATCTGCCGTTTCGTTTATGCATCCCTTCGAAGCCTGGAAGCCGACCCGCTATTCCAGATGCTTCGATTGCGAGTAAGTCGTAAGCGAGCACCAGATTTCGCTATTTAGACCCAGTAGCTCCGCCCGCCCGGAATACCGCCATTAACGAACATCGCACCCGATATGGGAAGTAGTGCACATTCACTAACGATTCAACTTATTTGTATATTGTGGAAAGTCCTTACTTATTCAATTACTCACTCCTGATTAAATGCGTTCCTTAGCTATATATCTAGGTAGAACTACCTATCAGTAGCGATATCGACGACATCTCTTACGTGCTCACCAAGCCGTCGATACGAATAAACAGTTTATAAATCCCTAAAAATTGAAATGAGGAAATCTGGATGCTGTTAGACAAGATCAGCAAGGGAATTGCGCCCTCCCTATTAAGTGCCTGCCTGCTTTTATCTGGCTGTGGTGGTGGCAGCGGCGGCGGGGGTGGTGAAGCGTCCGAATACCAAGGTGTCGATGGGCCCTTGGATGTGCTTCAGGAACCACTGTCTAACCAGGTACTGGGCGGTCTGTCTGACGCCCTGTCTGGAACCCCACTGGAAGCGCCTATCGAATGTATTGACCAACTCGTTGTACAGGATGTACTCGACGTCGTTGACACAGTACTTTCTGTGTTGGACCCCAGCAATACCGGCGACCTGCAGGGTGCGACGGCACAGCTGACTGACAACCTGAGAAGCACCGTCACCGAACTCCTTAGCGACCTGCCTAACCTGCTTGCATCACTCGTTGGCGCCAGCGATTGTACCAGCGGCAGCGGCAGCGGCAGCAGTTTCGGCGGCGGCAACCCACTTGCAGGCACCGACCTTGCCGATCTGGGCGCCTCGCTGGAAGCGATCTTCTCAAATAATGGCGATGTTGCGCTTCTCGATTTGCACCAGATTGCTTACTTGCTACAAGACATCAGTAATGCCTTCTCTGACGGTATCATCAGTGCTGCCGGCCCGGTTACTGACGCGCCCATTCTTGGTGGCACGCTGGTAACCCTGGACAGCGCGCTGGCGGATTTGGCTAATTTGGTAACTGCGGTAGCAGATCAGGATGGTGATGCCGCGGGCGCGGCCGTCGGAACCACCGTCGAAAACCTGTTGAACAACGTTCTTACCCAGATCGTGCCAATCGCCTTCATTGAAGACCAATCAGGCCAGATCGGCCTGTTCAGTCAGCCTATCGCGTCAGCGGTTGGCACGTTAAGTGGCCAGTTGAGCTCAGGTCTTCCCGCTGTACTTGATCCCCTGTTTGATGGTCTGGCTTTCGTCCAGAATATCCTGACGGCAATCTTTGCAGACGGCCTGCTGGCGGGCCTGGATAATGCCGATGGCGGCAGTGGTCCATTGGCAGGCATCCTGGCGCCACTCAACTTGATTGGTGAACGACTCAGTGCCGGCAATGGTGATGGCGGTCTTACCGGAACCCCACTGGATATTCTGCTGGATCCTATCGTAGGTCTACTGTTGGGTGGCGGCGACAGCATTGTTGGTGAATGCCCATTAGCCAATACCCCGCTGAGCCCTGTGTGCACCGTGACAGAAACCCTGCTGTCAAGCGGTGGACCGCTCGCTCCGCTGGCAGGCCTCATTGAAAGTATCCTGAGCACGCTAGGTCAGATTCTGAATACCTAATCTGCTCAGACTCAAAGCCGTTGCGATAGTGGTCTAACGGCTCTCCAAAATAACTACGGCGGGTTTCCCCGCCGTAGTTATTTTTCTTGCAATGACTTAAGCGTATTCAGCGCGCTTTTCTGATTCAGGTTTATCCTCTGCAGTCTCTTCCCGCGCTTTTCTCACCCGAGGTTTAGGCTTGGCCTTAACCTTACTCGTCGATTTCGGTTTGAGCGTGGCCTCAAGTTCTGCCAACCCGTCTTCAAGATAGGCCAGTAAGCGCTGCACACTCGGCACCGTTTTTCGACAGGCAATCAGGCCGAAGTCCACAAAATCGTGGCGACTTACAATCGTGATATTCAGTGCACTCCCGTCCAGTACCAGCGACACCGGATACATGCCGCTGAGCTTGGCACCCTGCCAATACATATCCCGCCGAGGGCCTGGCACATGGGAAATGACCAAATTACCCAGAATATTATTTGGCGCCAAGCCCACCATAGAGCTGATTGTCCCGGGCAGGGCGGTCATCGCCGAATAAGAGGTGTACTGACCAGGCGTCAGATTGTGAATACGCTCCTTGTTGTAGTCCATGCAGTCCTTGATCGCTCGCAGGCGTTCCGCCGGGTCAGACAAATGAGTCGCTAGCTGAGCGATGGTAAAGTTGATTTCATTCTGGGCATTGCTTTCCACCCCTTTTCTCCGTGTGGACACGGGAACACCGGCATAAAGTGGCTTTTCTGGAAGGTCGTTGTTATCCAACAAATATTGGCGCAGGGCGCTGCCACACATCGCTAGAATGACATCATTACTTGTCGCGTTATACGCCTCAGCAACCGCTTTAATACGTGGCGTCGCAAAAGATTGCGCAGCAAAACGCCGGGAAGAACTGATCTTGTCGTTAATCAGGCAGCGGGGGGCAAACCCACCCAATGTCAAATTAGGGTCATGGTTTCGAAAATCCTGAATGGTACTGCCCAGCTCCCGGACCACCGGACCAATATTTTGGATAGCCGCCTTCAGACCATTCCGAGTCAGGCTGCGCAGGGCGGTAAAACCACCTGTGGCGGCAGTTTGAACCGGAAGAGGCTGCGCGGTTTTCGATTTCTTCGCACCAATAGACCAGGGCGGCAACATCGCCTTCGACTGCTCTTGGTCCGTAGACATGGTTTGCATAATTAATTTCATGCCCGCCATACCGTCTGCCATGGCGTGGTGCATTTTGAAGTAAAGCGCGATACGGCCATCTTCGATGCCTTCAATCAAATACATACGCCACAATGGGAAAGAACGGTCTAGGTGGCCGCTGTGCACCCGGGATACCATTGCCAACAACTCCCGGATACGCCCAGGTTTGGGCAACGATAGATGTACGAAGTGTTGATCAAGATCGAATTGCTCATCATCTTCCCAATAATGCAGCCCGCGGCGTATCACCAGACGTTGATTGAAAGGGCGCTCCGTTTGGGTGTACTGGCGCAATTTTTGTGCAATGTTTTCAGCGAAACCCTCCGGCGCATCTTCAGGTGGCTCCAACAGCATTAGCACGCCAATGTGAAGAGGCTGCCTACGGTTCTCAAGTCTTAGGAAGGCGTCGTCAATCATCGCGACTCGTTTCATATCCTTACTTCTCCATATCCATTGTTATTCCCAGGGTAACTGGATGAATGCAAAATTCACGCCTTAGGCAAAATGAGCTATAGTGCCTCACGTAAAAGGAAGTTATTACGCCAAGGGACGCCGACAAGCTTGCTCCGAGAGACGTTTTGACTTAGAGGAACAAACAATATACCAGCAAACCTTAACTGTTTTTTTACCGGCTGAGAGATACCGTCGTTTTCACGCTGAGTATAGCGCAAGGATTCATCAGTCAAAATTGAACGGGTTCAGTCACTTGCGCTATGGAAAAATCAGTTAGAATACCACCTTACGGCGTGCAAATTACGCGCCCGGAACACCGGTACAGAGACAGGACAACACCGAGACCCATGCCAAAACGTCGCGCCATGTATGGCATCTCCAGAATCGATGACGAGCTTCACCGGACCCACGCCTGGCGCGTGAGTCTCCGCCGCCGAAACAAGCCGATTGTTAAGAACTTTCCCGACAAAACCTATGGAGGTAAGCGCAAAGCGCTAACTGCGGCTAAGGAATACCGCGACCAGATGCTTGACGAGCATCCACCCATGACCCGTAAGGAGTTCTGCAGCACACTCCGCCGCCACAATACCTCTGGCATTGCCGGCGTTTACCGGTATGCCAAGCGCTACAAACTCAAGGATGGTTGCATTAAAGAGCTGTGCTACTGGGAGGCGCATTGGCCGGGTAAGAAGGCCGGGGATTTTGAAAAGGCCACGTTTTCCATCCAGCAGTACGGCGAAAGGAAGGCAAAAAAGCTGGCAATAGCCGCGCGAGAGGCGGGCGTTAAGAAGCTGGAAGGGGTGTTTTGGGCCTCGGAACGGGGCGTCAAAGCCGGAAAATAATCCACTGTTCTGTTTTGGCATCGCCGCGATTGAACTTCGTTCCCACTCACGCGGAGGTTCAGAGACCCGGCAAACCTGCGCAATTATTGATCAGCTTCAATGCAATATCACTCCCCTCCGAGCAAAATGAAAACCCCAATTACACGATAAGACAGGGTTTATCATGCGCATTGAAACACTTGAAGACATCATCCACGCCTGCCGAAATCAGCATCAAATGCTCTCAGATACCCTTAAGCAATTCACCGAGGAAAGCAGTAGCGAGAGGGCAAGGATGCTGTTTGATTATCTCTCAAGCCACGAGCAACATATTGCGCAATTACTTCGTCGCATTGAAGAGACCGCTGAGCCCAAGGCACTTCACACCTGGGTGTACGAATACCTGACCCAGCAAATGGAGTTTAGCCAACTTCCAGCTGACGCTTTTGCGGGAAAATCAGCGGACGAAATCGTGAGTATGATATTTGGGTTTCACCAGCAGGCCAGCGACTTTTACCGGGAGCTTAAAACCCAGGACGACGCCTTATCAATCCGCGACGTACTGGATCAACTTATCAACCTTGAACAACACGAAGCCATGCTAATGGCCCAGAGTCTCAACCGCTTTCACGATATGTAGGCCTTTGCGCGGCTCTGAGCCGCGCAGCCAGCCGATAACCATAACTTTAGTACCACTGAACGCGTGAGGCTCAAACCTTAGAACCGGTACGCCACAGACAACCTCACGGTTCGCGGTTCGATCACATGGTAGTGAATATCCTCCGTTTCACTACCAGCGGCTTCGCTGGCAAGGCGGGACGCGTAGTAGTAATCAATATCGTGGTCGTCGCTGTCTGTCAGATTGAGAATATCCGCTTTAAATGTCCAGTTTGCCACACGGTATCCCGCCCGAAGACTCCAGATAGTACTTGAGTCAGATTCCACAGAGCCGTCTTCCACCAACGGCCGTTCGCCAAAATGGCGTAGCCTCAGACTACCGAAAAATCCGCGTCCAAATTCGGCATTCAAGCCCGCCTGAAACACGTGTTTAATCGCGCCTGGGATCTCGTCACCCTCCGGTGCCGAATCGGTAAACTCCGCGTCGGTGTAGGCGTATTCAATATCCAGACTCCAGTGCTCGTTAAAATGATAGTAGGCGGTGAGTTCCAGGCCCTCTCGCTTTGAACCGCGGCTGGCTTCGGTGTTGCCGGCATCGCCGACAAACAGTAATTCGCTGTCGAGTTCCAGCGTCCACAAGGCAATTGAGGTATTGAGCCGGTCACTGATAAAACCGCGCACGCCCACTTCGTAACCCAAAGATTTGACCAGCGGATCAACGGCGTCTACCGCGCTACCGTCCGAAGGGTCAACACGAATGGTCGTACCCCGGGCATCATTGGAATGAAAACCTTGACCGGCAGATAGGTAGGCCTCCCAATTATCGTAAAAGGCGTAAACAAGGCTGCCCTTCACCGACAGGATATCGTCACTGGCGGTACCGCTGTTGGCGCTCAAGTCCACACCGTTACTGTTAACCCCAACCTGGTCGTCCACATCAAAGTCGTAGTAGTCGTAGCGCACCCCGAGCACACTGCGCAGCTGATCGCTCCAGTTCAGCGTGTTTTCCCAGTACAGGCCTGCACTTGATTCACGAATCTGGTCACTGCGAATCACTCCCAGGCGCTGGCGCGCCTCGGTATGGTACAAACCAACCTCGTCAATATCGTCAACGCGCAATTCCACGCCAAAGCGATTGGTGGTCGCCAGACCGGCCAGGCTGTCATCCAGATGGTAACTGAGTTGACCACCGTAAATACGCCGGTCATCGACTTGCTCAAATTGATCGCCGTCGACTTCGTCATCAAGGTAATAGGTAAAGTTCGACCACAAGTTCAAATCGTAATCAATCACATAGGCAGAACCTCGCCAACCACCTTGCTGCCAGTTTACATTCACGCTGTAACGACTTGACTCCCCGCCGACGGTAGGATCGAGTGACCCCAGCTCATCAATTACACCTTGTTCAACAGCGCGAGAGGGAATCTGATCGGCACTGTTCCAGCTGTTGTCGTAGGCCATTAGCGCCACGCTAAACTGGCCTTCGCTCAATGCCAGGGAGTGCTTTAACAGCAGGTTCGTCTTGCTGAGATCCTCGTCAATGTCTGACCACGGCCCGTCGTAGCGATTCGCCTCCGCCGCAAACAGGGTAGTACCTGCCGCGCTCTCAATGCTGTCCACCACCAACAACCGCATATAGGCATCTTCGCCAACGCTGGCTTCGACCAATCTCTTGTCAAATTTTGATGCGGTGACGATGCGGGCACTGCCTGCACCGCTGAAATCGCCGGTATCAGCGTAGTACGAACCCTTTTTATAACTGAGCTGAGCCACCGTTTCAGGAATCAGAAAATTAAGGTCGGTATAGCCCTGGCCGTGGCCATGACTGCGCATATTTACCGGCATGCCATCGATATAGGTTGAGAAATCCGTGCCGTGATCAAGATTAAATCCGCGCAGAAAATACTGGTTCGCCTTGCCGGTGCCACTGTGCTGGGTTACCACCATACCGGGCACCAGTTCTAGTACTTCACCGGTGCGCAGCAAAGGGCGAAGTGCTATCTCCTGTTGCCCCACAACGCCCTCTGACGCTGACACCGCTTCACCCACCAGGTTAATTCGCCGCCCCTCAACGAGAACCGTTTCCAGCTTTGGCTGATCAGCCATCACCTCTGTACTGAGCAGTCCCAGTACCATCCACCCCAATTTTTTCATGCTATGCTGTCGTCCTTGTTTTCGATCTGCCAACAATTTTCCACCACACTGCGAAAACCGATAAGGGATCGGCTTTAATGAAGGGAATTACTGAAGGCTTGGGGCGCCTGCTGGACCAGCGCCGCAAAAAAAATCGCGGGCCGACACTCGGCAGCCGCGAGCTGGAGGTAATGAAAATTCTGTGGGGGGAAGGGGAGCTGTCTGCACAACAGGTTTTAGAGCGGCTCACCGATGAATCACTCAGCCTCAGCACCATGCAGAGTACCCTGGAGCGTCTTCATAGGAAGGAATTAGTTCGTCGGCAAAAGTCTGGACGCTTCTATATCTACCAGGCAACGGTAACTCGCGAAACAATTATCAGCCAGCTGCTGGGTGATATTGCACAGCAGATTAGCGATGGCGATATGGCGCCGATGATCTCGGGCTTTATGTCCTTTGTCGATCAGGAACGGCCGGAGTCCATCCCCCCCGAAATGCGCGACGCCATTCAAAAGCTACCGTCGGACAGCGATGAGTGACATATTAGCCGCAATCGCCGACTCACTTTTTGGCTGGACGGTTATCACTCTAATACTGTCCTGGATTCTGGCAGGAAGCTACCCGCTGTTTGCGCGATCCGTCTCCCGCTCCAACGCACTCCGAGGCTCCCAGTTCACACTGGTATACGGTCTGCTGGCACCCGCAGCGGCAACCGTGGCGCTGATTGTTTTATCCTTGCCGACTCTGGCTTTCCCTTTAATTAACGCGCATTGCCATGGCGGAGTGTGTGCACCGCACTCGCTGCATATGTCGACTGAAACCTTGGAAGGCATTGCCTCCGTTGCCGCGGCTGTGGTCGCACTTACCGTGATGGGAATGCTTATGACCGCACAACTCGTCAACAGCCGCCAATGGTTACGGTCGTTAAAGGGCTTGTCACAAGCGGGCGCGCCAAGCTACAGAGTGATGGACAGCAACGAGCCGCTCGCCTGGTGTGCCGGCTTACTCCGGCCAGTGGTGTATGTCTCCAGCAGCCTGGTCAATACGCTCTCCAAACAGGAACTGCAGCTGATTCTGGCACACGAAAACGCCCACGCCCTGCGCCGGGACAATCTGCGCAAATGGCTCTTACACTGGGCCACTTTGTGTTGGCCGGCGCCGCTAAAGCGGCGTATCAGGCTGGATCACTCCAACTATAATGAGCGCGTCTGTGATGTCGCAGCGGCTCTTGGCGAGCGTAGCCCGGTGCCACTGAAAAGCCTTATTGAAACCCTGAGCCATTGCCAAAATCAGAGATACCAGCAACGCCAACGCATCAACGATCTGGCACGCGAATTGGGGTCCGGTAGTCAACAGCAAGGAAGTGCTGCAACCTTAACGCTACTTTTTATTACCGTTGTCGTTTACATAACAATTACTATCAGTGCAATTCATTTTGGGCATCCACTGCTCGAATGGCTGGCCAGCTAAGGGAATCTTAGCACTCAGCTCGCTTGCAGCGCTTTCACCCTGCGAGCGGCGGTCAAAAGGCGCGGCAGTCGTTCGAAGCCCGCTTGAACCGCCAGACTCAACGCGATCATTACCGGCATCATCGCCGCAGTTTGCCAGGCGTTTAGCGTCTGGTAGCCGATGATTCCCATACCCCAGCAAATCAGTGTCCACTGAATCACATAGAGCATGGTAACCCGGCGGCTGAGATATTCGAGAAAGCGGGTTATCGCATTGTCTGTCTGGTCCTTCACCAAACGATTGATCAGCCATAACAGAACCAGATTAATTCCGGCCAGATAAAGTACGCCGCCTGGCCCTAAATGGAAGAAGTTGCCAAAGTGATACTCGGGATACAGCAGGCACAGACCACCACCGATCAACAGCGCGGTCACGCCTATTGCCAGTGCGCCGGCAAACACCTCCTGCGGGGTGCGGCTAGTCTGTTTAAAACTCATGCCGATGAACAGGCCGATAAAGATAAAGCTCATCCAGGGAAAAACCGGGAAGTAAACATGGTAGTTACCACCAAACAGCAGTTCGGAAAGGTAATACAGCCCGGGAATGTCGACACGCAGCCCGGATAGCTCCCGCGAGACTGCTGCGATTAACAAAGCAATGGCGAGAAGCGTATAGCGGCTATGAATAAAGCGCCGGGCCAGGGCGACAAAGATTAATGCGAATCCCGCCAACTGAAGTATATCGCCGGTCAGGGTCAACCAGCGCAGTTGGGCAAAGCTCAGCGGCGCCTCCCAGCCATAGGCAGCGATAAAGTTCTCGGGCATTGTGCCGAACACCGCTATCGGCACCACAAACTTGAGAAAATTCATTCCATTGCCGATCAACAGTAACAGCCCCGCGCGAATTATCGCGCTGCGCAACCCCTGGTTGCGGGACATGACCATGGAGATCCCCATACACATCAGGAAGGCGGCGGAGCCCTTGCCAATAAAATGGATGATATGGCCAAAGGTCGATTGCGTCTGCGTGGCTACATCGGCATACATCCACAAGGTGTGGACCATAATCATTAAAAACACCGCGAGGCCGCGGCCGACATCAATAGCGCGTATGCGGGTATGGCTTGAGTTCATGAGTTAACACCTTATTTTCAGTATTGGCAGGGGCAGTGGTCTTCAGACGACGGCGGATCAGCGGGCAATCCTTGCAATACAGGGCCGCGTCATAGCCTGTTAAATGGTGGCGACAGCAACTGGCTCGCAACAGTTGTGGCTGGCGTTGTCGAAATCGGATATGGGACAAGGCGATGCCGTGGCGATCCGTCAGCGCCGCGGACTGCGCCCACAGTTGACTGTCTCGCAGCAACACCGCGCCGTGTTGCAGTTGATAAGCGCGGATCAATGCAAGGTTGAGCGTGTCGGCTATCAGGCCGTAGCTGTTGGCGCGGCACAGCTTGATAGTGTTGCTAACGGCGTCAAAGCAGCGATCGACAAACGCCCGAAGACCCTCAGCATTAGCGCGAAGATTCGCTACGCGATCTCCGGCGCCACAGCCTGGCATTTCGGTGAAGTCATAGCCGTAAACCGAATTATTTCGCACCGCCTGGCGAAGCTGTGAAAGGTTCAACACTCGGTTTTCGTCAACGGCAGCAACACTCAGATAACAGGCCTGCCAGGTGGCCAACAGCCACAAACGCGTCGACCAGTAGCGGTGCCCAGCTGCGGGATACTGTTCCCGCAGCGATACCAATAATTGCTCCAACAACGCCCGATCCTGCCGCGCACTGGCGCCAAGGCCCGCAGTGCAATCTGCGGGGACAATCGAGGGATGCAGTTGCTGCACCCGTTCGGCGAAGGTGCTATCGTCCGGCAGCGTTTTCACGGTTCAGGCGTTCGCGGCCAAGGCCTGACGGCTGGCGTAGCGGGCGATGGGGTTGGCCAGCTCACCGGCAAACTGTAGCGCCGCCGCGGGGTCCAGCAAGTCGACCATCTGCTTGTTGTTGCGCAACTGCAAACGATTCAGACAGGACAGGGCAAAACTTTCCTGAAACAGGTCGTGCTCGGCAAATCGGTCGCTCAGCGCGTGCTGGCTGGCCTGATAGTCGTGGATACATTCCGCCACCAACTCCCAGAACGCCTCGGCGTTAAAACCACAATGCTTGTGCAGAATCCCGGTCAGGAAACGAAAGAAGCAGTCAAAGACATCGGTAAAGATAGAAAGCAATTCAACGTGGTGGGGAACCGTAACACTGATGCGTTTCACGTTTTCCGGCAGGGCTGCCTCCTGCTCGGGGCGGCAATTCAGCAAGCAGACTTCCTCGCCAATATCTTTAATATACGCACCCACCGGGGCGTGATTTTCCATAATCAAAATCAGATTTTCACCATGGGGCATGAACACCATATGGTGGGCGTAAAAGCAGTGCAGCAGTGGGGTCAGATACACATCGAGATACCGGCGCAGCCACTGCTCAGCACCGAGCCCGGAGGCTCTGATCAACTCTGCCAGCAGAGCCTTGCCGTCGCGATCCACATGCAGCAGCGCCGCCATGGTGATGGCTTTTTGCTGCGGTTCGATTTTCGCAACCGGGTTTTCCCGCCACAACGCCGCCAGCATTTTATTGTAGGGGCTGGTCTGCATCAGCCCGCGGTCAAACTGCGGATGACGATAGCCGATCGCAGCGTACTCACGCAGGATATGAAAGGGTAGGGAACGCAGAAAGGCATCTCCCTCAATAGCGTCATAGACCCACTGATTAATCGCAGGCGTCACCGACATATACTTTGAGGACAGGCCGCGCATAAAGCCCATATTCAGAATTGACAGGGCGCATTTCACATACGCCTGATCCGGGCGGCTGCGATTATAAAATGTGCGAATAGACTGCTGGGCAACATAGGCGTCGCCTTCCTCACCGAGGTAAACCAACCGCTGGCTGCAAATTTCCCCGGCAAACAGGCGTTGCAACTGATTGTGCCACTGCCAGGGGTGGCAGGGCATATACCAGTAATCTGCCGGTGAGAGCCCCTGCGATTCCAATTGCTGGTCAAAGCGGCGGCGCAGGCACAGACCCAATTCGCGCTCAATATGCTGTGCATAATCCAAGCCGTCAACGCTGGTAAAATCGGCCCGCTCGCGATGTACGGCAAGCCAGACCAGACGCAGAGCCCGACCGGACTCCGGGGCATACCGTAAAAAATCCTTGCTGTCGAAACCGATCTTGCCACTATTAGCAACAAAGCAGGGGTGCCCCTCGACCATTGCCTGTTCCACCGTCTGAAAATCGGTGTATACCAGTTCGCGACTGGAGGCCACCGGGTTCTGGTGTTTCCACAACTGACCGCTGACTGTGCTTGAAATTTCTTCCAGATAGGTCGGCAGCATAGCGTCATCAATACCCAACTCACCCTGGCAATCCTGAATAAACTCCACCAGATTCAGGGGGTGAACGCGATCATCTATCTCACGCACAAGACTGTCTGAATCGATCAACCAGTGGTCCAGTGGCAGCCGTTCGGCCTCAAAATGATAGCGGCTACCCGATGCGCAACGGAGGTGATAGCGGCCGTTTCCCGTCGGCGTCGCCTCCAGCAAACGCTCGTGCATAAATTCCGCCAGCGCCTTGCACACAAGCCCGCGATTTACGTTCTGCCAAGCAGCTTGTTGCTCTGCCACATTGCCAACCGCCGGCGCATCGCCATCCCGCAGCATATTGAAGCTGGTATAGAACTGGTCCAGGCTGCAATAGGCCAACAGCGCGTCTTTACCCGCTTCCTGGAGTCGTACCTGTTTGAAATGGCGAAAGCCGACACGGCGATTGAGCGCGTGCACTTTGAGATTGCGCGCATCGGGCTCAACAATCACCCGTTCAGCGAGCCGACACTCAAATAAAAACCGCATAATGCAGTGGAATACCGCCAGGCTATAGCCTGAGCGCGGCTTGCCTTCGGGCTGCGCAATCAGTATGTGCATGCCCAGGTCGCCGGCGCCTAGGGACATATGCGTTTTTAACTCGGTGTTCTGGGGGCGGTAGACTTCAAGTAGAAACGCCGCCTCACCCTCGTGGCAACCGAGGTACATTTCCACGCCCTGGTCGAGCAGCTTGCGTTGGGTCTTCACAACGCACTCCAGCGAGTCGCCCTGCATTCCCCAAAATCCTGCGTGGGGCTGGTTGACCCATTGCTGTAAAAGCGGGCTGTGCTGCTCGATGTCAAAGTCTTGCAGGCTAAAGTGGCCCAGCGCCTTATCGTTATGAGTAAACGTGATATCAGACATAGTAACTCCAATTAAACTGCGGTTTCCGCCGGCTCTGGCAGAGAAGCCGGGCTGCGCCGGTACAGGTAATGGAACAGCAGCAGTGTAGCCAGCATTCCGCAAAAGGCGAGGTAGTGGGGGGCCGTCAACGAGTAGTGATCAACCAGGCTTCCCACCGCGAATGAGGCGCCAATCACCCCGAGATTTTGGAAGAAATGCACCTTGCTGAAATCGCTGGCGAAGTGTTCGGGCCGGCTGAGTTCAAACAACAGCACCTCCATGTGCACGGTGACCTGAAACAGGCCATAGCCAAACAGCAAGCGTCCGGCAATTACACCGGGCCATTGCTCGCTGGCCTGGAACAGCACCCCGACCAGAATAAACAGACCGCCGCTGGCGATCAGTTGGCGACTGTTTTTGGCGGGCTCCCAAAAGTGATTGCGCAGCAGAATCAACAGCGCCACCCAGGCGGGAATCGCGTATACCAGCGCCGTGAGCACAACGTGTTCAGAGCCGGTAAGCGACTCCCAGTAACGGGTAAAAAACGGCCTGATCAGGAATACGCTAAAGTAAAACACCAGCGACAGCGCGCCGATTTTAAACACATAGTCCGGTATACCGCGCCGGGTAAAGGAGGTGTTCGCGCTAGCGTCAGTTTGCTCAACCCAGAATGCCTGGCGGGTTCGCGCAAGCAGGTAGAGGCAAATCACCACTTGCACCAGGTCGGCAGCGGCCATAATCAGATAGATGGCACGGGGATCAAACAGCCCAAGTATGCTCCCCCCCAGCACAGCGCCGCCAATACCGCCAAAATGCATCAGTACAGAGAACAGGCCGGCAACGCCCAGGCGCTTTTCCCGCTCTTCCAAGCGCATTACAAAGGGGTAAATCAGCAGATAGCTGGCCTTGAAGACCAGCATGGTTTGCGACAGAAGCCAGAACGCTAGTAGTGATTCGCTGTGATAGCACAGCACGGCGAGACCAGCGGCAATAATTTGGGTAAACACCCACAAATGTAACTCGTGAATACGCCGCGCCACCCGGGACCAAACGGGAAAAGCGCACATCACTGTGACGCAACAGGCAGCGATATACCAACCCACGTGACGCGGGTCATTCACGCCGAAGGCGTTCTCAAAAAAGTGCGGATAAAAGGGCAACAGCATGGTGTCTGCCACCACGGATATCAGGGTCAGGGCAATCAGCGCGGTCTTGAGTCCCGTATTAACCCCCATTGAATGACTTACTAGCATCATCTCGCCGTCCTCAATGGTTCACGGGAGGAGGGAGCCTCCACGGACTCGCGCAAAAAGGGCGCTATGGGTGTCGCGGAGAACTGTTGGTAACCAATACGCTCTTCTACGGGATAGGGGGCATAACCCAATACTTCTCGCAGAATGCAGCTATTTCGGTAGCAGGCCATGCCCAGATCCGGCGTAACAAAACCATGGGTGTGCAACTCGGCATTTTGCACAAATATACGCTGCCCGGATTTATCGATACTGTAATTGCGATGCACGGCAAAGCGGCCGTCGTCGTCCCAGCGAATCTCATCCTTAAGCGGTGCAAGACAGTCTGGAAGCTGGTAGCGATAGCCGGTTCCGAGCACCAGTTGCGTTGTTTGCAGGGAAAAATGCTGCTGTTGCTCGCTGTGAAAAAGGCCGAGCGTTAGGGAATCGTTTTGCTGTTGCACCGATTGCAGAGTGGTATTGGTGAGGATATTGCAGCGTGGACTACCTTCGAGGTTTTTACTGTAGAGCAGATCGAAAATCGCGTTGATCAGTTCGGCGTTAATCCCCTTGTAGAGGTAGCGCTGTTCCGCCAGCAAACGTCGCCGGGTACTTGTCGGCAGAGAGTAAAAATAATCGACATATTCGGGCGAGGTCATCTCCAGCGTCAGTTTGGTGTACTCCAGGGGAGAAAAGCGCGCCGAGCGGGTAACCCAGTTCAACTCGTAGCCCAGGCGATCAATATCCTGCAGCAAATCGTAGAAGATCTCCGCCGCGCTTTGACCACTGCCAACCACGGTAATGCTATTGCGGTTCTGCAGCGCATCCTTATTCGCCAGGTAATCACTGGAATGAATGCCAATCTCGGGCCGTCCCTCGCAGCAGCGCGGCACCGAAGGGACCGGCCCCGTACCCAACACCAAATGGCGGGCCAACGCGGTGTGCACTTCGTCTTTGTGGCTAACTCTCACCCGATAGCAGTCTCGCTCGGCCAGGTATTCCACGCTCTCCACCGTGTGGTCAAAACGCACATTAGCAAGTTGCTTCGACGCCCACTGGCAATACTGGTTGTACTCGCGGCGCAACAGGAAAAAATTTTCCCTAATGTAAAAGGAGTACAGTTTGCCCTTACACTTGGCGTAATTGAGAAAGCTCAGCGGGTGAGTCGGGTCGGCCAGTGTCACCAGGTCCGACATGAACGGCGTTTGCAACTGTGCGTCTTCCAGCATCATCCCGGGGTGCCAGTCAAAGCCGGGGTTGCGGTCATAGAACACACTGTCAAAGCCCTCAACTGTACTGCTCAGGCAGGCCAGGCTCAGGTTAAAGGGCCCGAGCCCGATGCCAATCAGATCATGCACAGGCATTGGTATCGTCCCCCGATTCGACTTCGTGTTCGCGCCCATATTGCTGATAGCGCTCATTGAGCAATTCGTGGCCGTGTTGTCGTATTAAATGGAGCATTTCGCGGATATCGCCTTCCCTGGTATCCGGATTAAGGAAAGTGAATTTCAGGTAGCGACGGCCATTTACCCGGGTGCCCGCCACCATGGCCTGCCCGGTACTAAGCAGGCGACTGCGAATACTGTCGTTGAGTTGATCCAGATGGTCCTCGCGAGCGGGCGGCGCGGCAAGGTCTTGCGAACTGGCCAGATGAAGCGAGGCGCCGGGTTTAAAACGAAATACCAGAGTGCTGAGTTCAGGCCGGTGCAGCAGTTCAAAATCGCTATTGCGTTCAAGCAGCCTGTAGGCGATATTGGCGTTGTCGCAGGCCCGGTCAAAGGCGTCACCAATGCTTTCAAGCCCGGCAATACGCAGGGTTAACCAAAGCTTCAGCGCGTCAAAGCGGCGGGTGGTTTGCAGACTCTTGTCGACCAGATTCGGTGTGCCTTCACGCTGGGCAGACAGGGGGTTGAGGTATTCCGCGTGGTGGGTAACCGCACTCAGATAGCGCGCATCGCGGGTGAGAAAGGCGCTACAGGCAACCGGCTGCAGGAAGGACTTGTGGTAGTCCACCGTCACCGAGTGGGCCTTTTCAATACCAGACAATTTGGGGCGTTGAGTGCTTGAGGCTAACAAACCACAGCCGTAGGCCGCATCCACGTGCATCCACAGCGATTCGTGTTGCGCTATTTCCGCGATTTCATCAAGGGGATCAATGCTGCCAAAATCTGTGGTTCCCGCCGTGGCCACCACGGCGATCGGCAGCAAACCCTGTTGCCGGCATTGAGCAATTTCTAAGCGCAGGGCGGTCGCATCCATTCGAAACTCGCGATCGGTGGGAATACTGACAACCGACTGATAGCCCAGCCCGATCAGTGCCACCGATTTTTGGATACTGAAGTGACTGACCTGCGAACAAAAAATGCGAAAGCGGCTTGCACATGCGGGCAAACCGCTCTGTTTGACGCAGTGGTCGGCCAGACAACTGCGGCAAAAGCTATCCCGCGCCAACAACAATGCCATCAGATTGGATTGACTGCCTCCGGAGGTAAAAATACCGTCAGCGGCATCACCCAGGCCAATTAACTGCGCGGTCCAGTCAACCAGCTTTTGCTCGATCAGCGTCGCACCGGCGCTTTGATCCCAGGTATCCACCGAGGTATTAACAGCGCTGCTGATCAGCTCAGCAAGCAGAGCGGGGTAGGCAATGGGGCAATTGAGGTGTGCAGCGTAGCGCGGATGATGAAAATAAACGGCGTGGCGCAGGTACACCTCCTTCAATTCATCCAGCGCTGCATCCACACAGTAGAGCGGTCGCGCCAGATCGATATTGTTCAGCTCGGCGTTAAGCGCCTGCGGTGCAATCCCGCTCCAGGGTTTGTCGGTTTCCCGCATTTGCTGACGAAGCAGGGAAAGCCCACGCAATATTGCGGATTCGTAGTCGGGAAGCTGATCGGCATTGAACAACCAGGTCGACTCCCGGCAGGCGTCCAGATCCCGTGCCAGGGATTCATTCAGATCCATAGTACCCCTCAAGATTTTTTAGATTTCTGTGGCTAAAGGCCGTGTATTGCTGCCGATACGGCGAGCACATTTGGCGAACCTTATTGCAATTGATATTGATTATCAATAGCAATTAAGAAAATAAGAGGGATGGATCACAGATTTTTTCGAAGTGGGATATGGGAGGGCATTCCGCAAATTTGGCGTCTGCCACGGCTGTCGCTGCGCGGCCCACACTTGCCTTGCTCCACGTGCGACCAATAACGCGTGCGACGCGGCGGGATTGCTTTTAGATCATTTGATTGATGTCTCTCCAAAAATTTAGTGCGACCATTTCAGCCCTAACAAATACACAATCAGAATAAAATTTGGATTGCGGCTCACAATGGTAAAAAAAGGCAAGTTGACTAATTTTTGTACGCGTATTCTCCTGGCATTGGGGTATTTCTGTATCGCTTTTCCCGCTCATTCATCTGAGCATTCCAATACGGCTCGGTCGGGAACCATCATCGAAGAGGTGCTCGTTTCAGCAACCAAACGGGAAAGCAGCCTTCAGGATACCGGCATCGCCATCAGTGTCATCGGCGCAGAGGAAATGAAGCTTAGAGACATCAACAACCTCGAAGACTTTCAGAATTCAGTGCCGAGTATGAGAGTGGGAACGGTGTCGAGTATTCCCCTGATCACTATACGAGGTGTCGGTCTGAATGTGTTTATCGGCGCCGGCAGCCCCGGTGTCGCCACCCACTACGACGGGGTGTACCTAGCCAGGGCGGCTTCCACGGTTATGAGTACCGTCGACCTGAGTCGTATTGAAGTATTGCGCGGCCCGCAGGGAACGCTTTACGGTCGCAATGCTACCGGTGGCAGTGTCAATTTTATGGCCAAAAAGCCGGGCGACGTCTTCACCGCAGGGGTGACTGCCGGAGCGGGGGACTACGGTCGCGTAATCAGCGAGGCCTTCATTGACACCCCCTTAACCGACCGTTTTAAAACCCGGGCCTATTGGCGTAAAGACGAATTTGACGGGTACGGAATCAACGAAACGACGGGAGACAAAATCGGTGGCAACACAGCGGAAAGTTACCGCTTGTCATTTGACTATCAACTCAGCGACAGTCTCGATATCTTCGCCGGATACACCCGCCGGGATGACGAAGGTGCAAATTCCTATACCAGCGCACTGACATCGGTAACCGCCATCGGCCAGGTCAAAGGCAATAGCTATCCTACATCTGAACAAAGCTTTAAACCCTATAATATAAAGGGCTTGCGCAATCCTCAGGAGGAAAAATACACCAGTGTCGCCAATATCGAGGTGAACTGGCAACTCGGCGACTACGATTTTAAAAGTATCACCGGTTATGTGCAGTATGTAAGCGATGCATTTTATTCTGCCCCGGAAATTGAGCGCTTTGTTGTCTATTTCACCCGCAACGACGACACCGAAACCTGGTCACAAGAGTTCAACTTTTCGGGCGCCTGGTTCGACGGAACACTGAACTGGCTTATTGGCGCCTACTATCTCGCCGATGACAGCGAAGTTCCCCAGACATCGTATATCAACCTGGATGAGATTGTTGGGGTGACCCTGCCCACCGGGTCGACGCTGGTTTTTCCGCCCACATCGATTATGAAAGATCGCGGTTACGCCTTTTTCCTTGACGGCTACTGGTCAGTGCTCGATGAGCTTCGCATCGTGTTTGGCGCCAGGCATTCAGAAGAAAAACGTCAATTTACCCAGACCTTCCTGCCCTATGTTGAAAACAGGCTGGGCGGTCAGCTGGTTTCTGACCTAAGCGGTCTGCTGCTAGCCTTTCAGCCGGTGATCGAAACCTGTGAAAACGAAACCAACGACGCGAGCTTTTCCTCTTTTGACCCGAAGCTGGGTATTGAATGGGATATTGCTGACGAGGCCATGATTTACGCCCAGTACCAGACCGGTTTCAAAGCGGGCGGCTTTAACGGCGGCATCACCTGTAATCAGGTATACGACCCTGAAGAAATCGCCTCGCTAGAAGTGGGGGTCAAGTCCAGCTGGCTTGACAATACCCTGACACTTAACCTCGCGGCCTTCGACTACGACTATTCAGATTATCAGGTGGACAAACTGGTTGGCCTGAATACGGTGGTAGAAAACGCCGCCTCGGCGATTTCCCGCGGCGTTGAACTGGAGGGCAGCTACACGCTGTCAGCGTGGCTAAAAATTGACCTGACGTATTCATATCTCGACGCGACATACGACGATTACTTTTCCGTCGATCATTTTAACGATACCAGTGTAATCCAGGCAGATGCCCCTGTAGAAAACCTCAAGGGAAACCGCCTGTCGCGCTCTCCGGAAAACTCATTCAATATCGGCGCGACCTTTACCCTGGATATCAATCGTTACTATCTTGGTCTGATGAGTCTTCGCCTTGAGGGCTACTATTCCGATGACGTCTACTTCAGGGAGTTCAATCGCGACAACGAGCGCCAGGAGGCATACAGCACCTACAACGCCTTTCTCAGCCTAAGCTCAACCGACGACCTGGTGACCCTTTCTGTGTTCGCCAAAAACCTGGGCGACGAACGCTATCTGGTAGGGGAAATTCCCTTTGATACGGTGAAATATAAAGGGGGCTACTAC
>JBFEVY010000044.1:0-15800 GCA_041546665.1 Spongiibacteraceae bacterium
ATCTTCAAAGGGCACCGTGATAAATTGCACTCGGTGTGAGGCACCGAACTTCATCCACAGATACAGCGCCATTTCCTTCACACCCACCTCGTGCTCACGCCCACCGAGGTTGAAGAAGCAAAAGTGAGTACGCACTCCTCGGCGCATACTCATATAGGTTGATACCGTTGAATCAAAGCCCCCCGAGATCAAACTGACCGCAGAGCCCACACCGCCAATCGGGAACCCACCCAGCCCTTCAAAGCGCTGACGCACAACAAACAGGCGATCCTGCCGAATCTCGATACGTACCGTCACCTCAGGCCGGGTCAGATCAACACCCGCAGCGTCCGTGTGCTGGTTCAAACCACCACCTACATAACGCTCAACTTCACCGGAATTGAAGTCGTGCTGACCGCTGCGTTTGCAGCGCACCGCAAAGCGCTTGCCGGCCAGGCTGTCGCCCACCGCCGCGCGGGTCTGCTCATAGATATCGTGCAGGTCGTCATACGGCGACTCAAGCACCTCAAGAAAATGTGCAATACCCGGCGTATTGCGCAGCACTGTCACTATCTCCGCCTGCGCTTCTGCATTTTCCAGCGCGCTTTCGACAGTAATGCGGTCCCACTCCCGCTTCACCGCAACATCGGGATCAATCGGCTTTAGCAGCTTGCGCAAATTGTCAGACAGCTGCCGAATGAAGTTCTTGCGAACAGGCCGGCTCTTGATGATGATCTCAGGAAAAAGTTTGACAATGTATTGCATGCCACTACCGATAACAAAGAAAGCCGGGCATTATACTCCTCCACCGATGCAAAAGTAGGAAGGAAGAGCAACCGACACAAAACCCACACAAACGCACCAAATTAAGTCACTTTTTTCCAAAAAGCACCAAATTAGTTCAATTGATCTCTAGCATCGCACAGTTATTACGCACAATTGCCGCCAACCGGGCGTTCTGCATGCAAGTTAAGCACAATTAAATGGCACGCATATTGCTAAATCAAGCACCAAGTGTTCTCACAGGCCGTCGCTATACGCGGCGGAATATTGAACATATAATCGCCACAACTTTGGCTTTTACCAAAGCAAACAAAAAAGACTCTCTATTTGGAGGATATAAAGAATGTCAGAGTACACTCTGAAGTTAATCGCCGACAATGACGTGAAGTGGGCCGACCTGCGCTTCACCGACACCAAAGGTAAAGAACAACACGTCACCATGCCCATTGGCGAAATCGATGCCAGCTTCTTCGAAGACGGCAAAATGTTCGACGGTTCATCTATTGCTGGCTGGAAAGGCATTAACGAGTCAGACATGATCCTCATGCCAGACGACAGCGCCTCCGTACTGGATCCTTTCACCGACGAAGCGACCGTTATCATTCGCTGCGGCATCGTTGAGCCCTCTACTATGCAGGGTTACAACCGCGACCCACGCTCCATCGCTCAGCGCGCTGAAGACTACATGCGCTCTACTGGCATCGCCGACAACGCACTGTTTGGACCCGAGCCCGAATTCTTCATTTTCGACGACGTAAAATGGAAAGTCGCAATGGAAGGCGCCAGCTACTCCATCGGCTCTGATGAAGCAGCTTGGAAATCCGGCGACAACTTCGAAGAAGGCAACATCGGTCACCGTCCAGGCGTTAAAGGCGGTTACTTCCCCGTACCACCAGTCGACAGCCTGCACGACCTGCGTGGCGCAATGTGTAACGCCATGACCGACATGGGCCTGGAAGTGGAAGTTCACCACCACGAAGTAGGTACCGCTGGTCAGTGTGAAATCGGTGTTGGCCCTAACACTGCCGTTAAAAAAGCTGACGAAGTACAGATCCTCAAGTACTGCGTACACAATGTTGCTCACGCTTACGGCAAAACTGCGACCTTCATGCCTAAGCCTGTCGTTGGCGACAACGGTAGCGGCATGCACGTTCACCAATCCCTGAGCAAAGACGGCCACACCCTCTTCACCGGTGACGATTACGGCGGCCTGTCTGAAACTGCCCTGTACTACATCGGCGGTATCATCAAGCACGCTCGTGCGATCAACGCCTTCACCAACGCCTCTACCAACTCGTACAAGCGTCTGGTTCCCGGCTTTGAAGCACCGGTAATGCTGGCTTACTCTGCCCGTAACCGTTCCGCGTCTATCCGTATCCCGTTCATCAGCAACCCGAAAGCACGCCGTATCGAAGTTCGCTTCCCGGATCCTTCTGCTAACCCTTACCTGGCGTTTGCTGCCATGTTGATGGCTGGCCTGGACGGCATCCAGAACAAGATCCACCCTGGCGATGCTGCTGACAAAGACCTGTACGACCTGCCTGCGGAAGAAGCAGCGAACATCCCGACTGTTGCATCCAGCCTCGAACAGGCTCTGGCTGCTCTGGACGCGGACCGCGCCTTCCTGACTGCTGGCGGCGTATTTGACGACGACATGATTGACGCTTACATCGAACTGAAAGCGCAAGAAATCGAGCGCCTGAACATGACCACTCACCCGGTCGAGTTCGACATGTACTACAGCGTATAAGGCCTCGGCCCGACGCTTATCAAAGCCCGCCTCCGGCGGGCTTTTTTTCGCCTTTTTAAAGACAGCAAGACCAGCGCCACACGATTGAACTTAGACCGATAACAAACGGTCAGAATAGTGATCGACATTACAGGCGGCAAACATGTTATCTCTCATCCGCACGTCACAGCTTGCCTTACTCACTATTGCGCTATTTACGGTGCAGGGAGTCAACGCAGAGATATACCGGTCGGTCGACGCCAACGGCAACCCGGTCTTCTCCGACACCCCCAGTCAAGGCGGCGTTAGCGTCGAATTACAAAGCACCAACACCACTCCGGCAACACCACCCCGCCCCAGAGACACCCCCGCCGCGCAAGAAGTCGCTCCGGCGGCCAGCTCACTACATCTAAGCAGCCCGAGGGACGGCGAGGTTTTCGCCAACGGCCGGATCGGCATCAGCGTTTCAGCCACTACCAACAACCCTCTTAAAAGCGGACAACGCGTGCGCTTTTCGCTAAATGGAAAATCCCTGCAAAACAGCCAGACACTTCAGCTTAGAATCCCCCTCCTGCCGCGCGGTGAGCACCAAATCAGGGCAGAGCTCCTCGACGCGGATGACGCCGTCATGTCTCAGGACACAGCAAACATCACTGTGTACTGGCCCCAAAACCAAGCCCGGTAAGCACCATTTTTGCCCTAAAGCACCAAAATAGTGCTATCGTCACGATAATCTGCAGAGAAATGGTCTAAATCAAGGCATTAGCCAAGAATACACGCCGCACAATATTGGAACCTTTCAAGCATAATCGCCTGAATTTTAACTATTTTTTACATCTCGCCTTTTATGTTTTCATGGCGTGTTTTTTGCAGACTTCCAGACACTATGGTGCCGGCCAGGCTGCAACATTGCGGTACACCGGATAATCAAATTGGCACAGCGCCCCAACAGACTCATTGGATTCGGTTAACTAAGAATGTCCTGCGACAGCGTACATCATCAGATCCTCGACAATCTCAAAACAGCAATCTTGCTGGTCGAACCGAACCTGACGGTAAGTTATATCAACCCTGCGGCCGAATCCCTGCTCGCAGTTTCCGATCAGCGTATTCACGGCGAAGCCATTACCAAGCTGTTCCACGAGCAGGAAGACACCCTCGTCAAACTGCTCAACGCCATCAACAACCGCGAGGCGTACACCAAGCGGGAAACAGTGCTAACACTGCGCTCAGGCAAGGAAATCACTGTTGACTACGCGGTCACACTGATTACCGAGAGTGACCGCACCTCACTGATTATTGAACTGCAACCGCTGGATCGCCTGCTGAGAATCAGTCGCGAAGAGGGCATTCTCAGCTCGCTGCAAAGTAGCCAGGCACTGGTTCGCGGCATCGCCCACGAGGTAAAAAACCCCCTCGGCGGATTGCGCGGTGCCGCCCAGCTTCTCGCCAGAGAACTGAGCGACGAACGCCTGCACGATTACACCAACATCATCATTGAAGAAGCCGACCGGCTGCGCAATCTGGTCGACACCATTCTCGGCCCTAACAAGGTGCCGGAAAAACGCAGCCACAATATTCATGAAGTACTGGAGCGAGTGCGCCAGCTGATTGAAGTGGAGGCCGATGGCGAGGTCGAAATCGCCCTTGATTACGACCCCTCCATACCCGAGATTCTCGGAGACAAAGAACAATTAATTCAGGCTGTGCTGAACATCATGCGTAACGCCCTCCAGGCGTTAACCTCAACACCGCCCGAAAACGAAAATCCGCGAATCCTCATACGCAGTCGAAGCCTGCGCCAATTCACCATTGGCTCACACCGCCACCGCCTGGTGTGCCGAGTGGATATTATCGACAATGGACCCGGCATCCCCGCCGACATTCTCCCCTCGATATTCCTGCCAATGATTAGTGGCCGTGCCGACGGATCAGGACTCGGGCTTTCCATCGCCCAATCCATTCTGAACCGCCACAACGGCCTGATTGAATGCCATAGCGAACCGGGTCGCACCGCGTTTTCGCTATTTATCCCCCTGGAGCAAAAGAGATGAGCCATACCAATGCAGTGTGGATAGCGGATGACGACCGCTCAATTAGATGGGTGTTAGAGAAGGCGCTTAACCAGGCGGGCATCGTGACGCGCTGCTTTGAAAATGGCGACGCCCTGCTCGCCCAACTCGAGTCTGATCCACCCGATGCAATTATCAGCGATATTCGCATGCCGGGCATCGACGGCCTGAAACTTCTGGGCAGAATCACCGAGATCCACCCCGGGCTACCGGTGATCATCACCACCGCACACTCTGACCTCGACAGCGCTGTCGCCTCGTACCAGGGCGGCGCATTTGAATACTTGCCCAAGCCCTTCGATGTCGATGAGGCCGTGGCTACCACACAGCGCGCCCTGCAGCACGCCAACAAGAACCGTAGCGCCCTGCCCGACGAACCGGCACTGGAATCCACGGAAATCATTGGCGAAGCGCCGGCGATGCAGGAAGTGTTTCGCGCAATCGGCCGCCTGTCGCAGTCCAATATCACCGTATTGATCAACGGCGAGTCGGGAACCGGTAAAGAACTGGTTGCCCAGGCCCTGCACCGTCACAGCCCCAGAGCGGCGAAACCGTTTATTGCCTTGAACATGGCGGCCATCCCCAAAGACCTGATGGAATCCGAACTTTTCGGCCATGAAAAAGGGGCGTTTACCGGCGCCAGCGCCCAGCGCCGGGGCCGCTTTGAACAGGCCAACGGCGGCACACTGTTTCTCGATGAAATCGGCGACATGCCCGCCGAGACCCAAACCCGACTACTGCGGGTACTGGCTGATGGCGAGTTCTATCGCGTCGGCGGTCACACCCCGGTCAAGGTCGATGTCCGGATTATTGCCGCCACCCACCAGAATCTGGAAAAACTGGTACAGAACAACAGTTTTCGCGAAGACTTGTTTCACCGCCTGAACGTTATCCGCATCCACCTGCCAAAGCTGGCAGAGCGCCGTGAAGACATTCCCAAGTTGATGCAGCACTTCTTCTCGCGGGCCGGCTCAGAACTGAACGTAGAGCCCAAGCGCCTGCGTCCGGAAACCGAAGAATACCTGTGCCAGCTGGATTGGCCCGGTAACGTCCGCCAACTGGAAAACACCTGCCGCTGGCTTACCGTTATGGCGTCGAGCCGGGAAATCCATATCGACGACCTGCCCCCGGAGCTGCTTGAGCGCCCAACTGGCGAAGCGGCGCCCGCCTCCAACTGGCAGGACAATCTCCGCCGCTGGGCTGATCAGGAGCTGATGCTCGGCAAAGACAAACTACTGGATCGCGCTGTACCGCAATTTGAACGCATCATGATTGAGGTTGCGCTGCGCCACACCCACGGCAGACGCCGCGACGCCGCCAACCTGCTTGGCTGGGGTCGCAATACCCTGACCCGCAAGATCAAAGAATTGGGAATGGGTGGCGACGACGAGTAAGGTCACGCCAGACTAGATGAATGGGGGGCCTTGCTGCCCCCCTATACCTCTTCGGGCGCAGCAAAGCCCTGCTGGCGCCACGCCTCGTAACTAACCAGCGCCGCAGCGTTGGACAGATTCATACTCCGCGCGCCTTCCATCATCGGAATACGCAAGCAATGTTCTGCCCCCAAGCCCTGACGAATGTCTTCGGGCAGGCCGGCTGTTTCTGAACCGAACAACAAAACATCACCAGGCTGGTAGGCAACGCCGCTGTAGCAACGCGTGCCTTTGGTCGTGAGCGCAAAGATGCGCCTACCGGCCATCGCTGCTGCAAAACTCGGGTAATCCGAATGCACGGTAACCCGCGCCATATCCGCGTAATCCAGCCCGGCACGGCGGAGCTTTTTCTCTTCCAAATCGAAGCCCAAGGGCTCAATAAGGTGGAGGTGACAGCCATTATTGGCCACCAGCCTGATGAGATTACCGGTATTGGGTGCAATGCGAGGTTCGTGAAGAGCGATATGAAACACGGGCTATTTTTCAGCGCGCAGTTACGCACCCCCAAACGGGGGCGCGCTGGCGATCAGTGAGTGGTCGCTTCGGGGGCCGCTTTCGCCTCAGCTTCTTTCTGGGCTTGGCGGTAAAGCGCTTCAAAATTAACAGGTTGCAGTGCCAGAGCCGGGAAACCGCCCTTCACAACCAGCGAGTCTACCGCTTCGCGCAAATAAGGGAACAGCATGTTCGGGCAGACAATACCCATCAGCTGACGAAGTTGCTCGCCTTCAACACCCTCTGCCAGGAACAGACCGGCCTGCTGAACCTCAGCAAGAAACGCGGTTTCTTCCTCACCTTCCAGCTTGGCGGTAACCGTTACTGTCAGGGTAACTTCATAGTTATTGTCCGCCACCGCACGGCTGCGTGTATTCAGATCTACTTGCAGAGCAGGCTTCCAGGTCTTGGTAAACACCATTGGGCTGGATGGGGATTCAAAAGAAGAATCCTTTACATAAATACGCTGCAGGGCAAATTTAGCTTGATTGGGCTCTTGTGCCTGAGGGGCTTCTTGATCAGCCATGATAAATAGCAACTCCTGAAAAAATAAATTTGGCTATGCGTTGGCAGAGATGACTCGCCAACCGCGCTGTATTTGCTTAACCGGCCAGCAGGGCTTCCAGCTTTCCGCGATGTTCCAACATAAACAGGTCATCGCAGCCGCCAACATGAGTCTCGCCGATCCAGATTTGCGGCACGGTGCGCTGTCCACTGCGCTGGAGCAACTCCTGGCGCAGGTCGTTGCGGCCATCGACCGGAATTTCCTCGTAATCGACGCCCTTGCTGCCCAACAACTGCTTGGCTCGAATGCAGTAGGGACAAAACCGAGTGGTATATATGGTGACTGTCGCCATGGAATTCAACCTCCGGAAATAATTTGCTGGGGGCTATTTGACCAGCGGCAGCTTCATCGCCTGCCACTCGCCGATTCCCCCCTTGAGACGGAACACCTGGCTGTAACCCTTGGCGGACAATTTCTTGCCCACAGCCCCGGCGTGCTGACCCAGCTTACAGATCAATACCACCGGCTTGTTCTTATCCGCATTGAGGCGCTCAAAATCACCATCAAACTTGTTGAATGGCAGGTTTTCAGAATTGAGGATATGGCCCTTCTTAAAATCGGCCTTGTCGCGCAGATCAACCAGCAAGACCTCTCCGCCGTTAACCAGGTTGATCACCTGTTGCGGTGTCAGCGAACGGCCCGCGCGGCGGGAGTCGTGATAGCTCAACATCAGCACACAGGACACCAGCGCGGCAACCAGCAGCCACTGCTCGGCAATGAAAAGAATCAGTTTTTCCATGGGATCTCTCTACAATCAGCCAACGACACCGCGCGCGGCCCCGCTTAAAGGGCGTGAGTATACACAATTCTCACACTCCGTCGCATGGTCTCAACTGTCTGGAAAAGTTACAATGGCGGCTTTACCTGGCAAGACAGACACCCTTCACCATGGCTGACAGCACACAGAAAAAACCCGTTGTACTGATTATTCTCGATGGATTTGGTTACCGGGAGGCGCCGCAAGACAACGCCATCTACCACGCCAAAACCCCATTCTGGGATCAACTCTGGCAACAGGCTCCCCACACCTTGATCTCTGGCTCAGGGCTGGACGTGGGTTTGCCCGACGGCCAGATGGGCAATTCTGAAGTTGGCCATATGAGCCTGGGCTCGGGACGCATCATTTACCAGAGCATTACCCGTATCGACAAAGCCATTGCCGATGGCGACTTTTTTACCAACCCCGCCTACACCGAGACTATCGACCGCGCAGTAAGCGCTGGTAAGGCTGTCCACATCATGGGACTGTTGTCCCCCGGCGGTGTTCACAGCCACGAACAACACCTGCTGGCGGCCATTGAACTCGCCGCAAAACGCGGCGCCGACAAAGTGTACCTGCACGCCTTCCTCGACGGCCGCGATACCCCGCCGCGCAGCGCCAAAGCCTCACTGGAATTGGTGGACAAAAAATTTGCCGAACTGGGCTGTGGCCGCACTGCCTCAATAATCGGCCGCTACTATGCCATGGATCGCGACAAGCGCTGGGATCGCGTTGAGCAGGCCTACCGCCTGCTGACCGAAGCCGAAGCTGAATACCACTACGACAGCGCCGTTGCCGGGCTGGAAGCCGCCTACGCCCGGGACGAAAACGATGAGTTTGTCGCCGCCTCGGTAATCGGCAAGCCCAGTGACAACAGCGCCGCCATTTGCGACGGCGACGCGGTATTGTTTATGAACTTCCGCGCGGACCGCGCCCGGGAAATCAGTCACGCCTTTATCGGCAAGGACTTCACCGGCTTCGAGCGTCGCGCACAGCCCAAACTGGCGGGCTTTGTGATGACCACCCAGTACGCCGATGATCTGGACGGCCCGGTCGCCTTCCCCGCCACCGAAATCGTAAACAGCTTTGGTGAAGTTCTGGCCAAAGCCGGGCGCAGCCAACTGCGCATTGCCGAGACAGAAAAGTACGCCCACGTGACCTTCTTCTTCAGTGGCGGCCGCGAAGCCCTCTATGAAGGCGAAGACCGCAAGCTTATCAATTCCCCCGATGTCGCAACCTACGACCTAAAACCGGAGATGAGCGCACCGGAGGTCACCACCGAGCTGGTTGCCGCCATCAAGTCCGGAAAATACGACGCGATCATCTGCAACTACGCCAACGGTGATATGGTCGGCCATACCGGCGTTTTTGAGGCTGCGGTAAAAGCCGTTGAAGCTCTCGACGACGCGCTGGAAAAAGTCTGCACCGCGGTGCGCGAAGTCGGTGGCCATTGCCTTATCACCGCCGACCATGGCAACTGCGAGCAAATGCTGGATTACGACGCCGAGCAACCGCACACCCAGCACACCACCGAACTGGTACCGCTGGTCTATGTAGGAAACAACGCCGCCCAGCTTCAACAGCAAGGCGGCCGCCTCAGCGACATCGCGCCTACCCTGCTCGCCTTGATGGGTATGCAACAACCGGAAGAAATGACGGGCCACAATCTGATCTCCACTCCCCAGTAAGGCCCCTAACCTTGTCGACACCCCGCTTACCGAGCCACCGTCTGTCGACCTGCCGCCGCCTGTCGCATCGCGATGGGCGCAGATTTCTGCCGCTATTCCTTACCTTGCTGCTGGCAATCCCCCTCGCCCAGGCCGAAAGCCAGCAGGAAAACCAACGCCAGCTGCATTCGCTGGTCAACCAGATCAAGAAACTCAAAAACCTGATTACCGGCACCCAGGGTGAACGCAGTAAAGCGGCGGAGTCACTCAAAGATGTCGAACGCCAGATCGGCAGCCTGGCAAGCAAGCTGCGCAACACCGAGCAAGCTTACCAGCAGCAAAGCGAAAGACTCGACGCCCTGCAAAGCCAACAGCAAAAGCTCCACCAGCAACAGCAGACCCAAAAGACCCTGATCGCCGAACAGATCCGCAGCTCCTACACCCTCGGCCGCGAGAAGCAACTCAAAATGCTGCTCAATCAGGAAGATCCCAGCAAACTGACCCGCATGATCAGTTACTACGACTACTTTAACGCCGCCCGCAGCGAGGAGCTAAAGCAGTACCGCAAAACCCTCGACAGCATTCAGGCGCTGCTGCCCGAAATCAAAACTCAGACAGAAGCACTGGCCAGCAGCAAAGCTGACCTCGAACACCAGCGCAATGCATTGGCTAAACAAAAGCAGCAGCGCGCCCAGATTGTGAGCAAACTGGATCAGGAACTGTCCAGCCAGCAGGGCCAACTCAACAAACTCGATGCACAGCGCAAGGAACTCGAAAAAGTTCTTGAGGCCATCGCTCAGGAAGTCACCGACATCCCCATCCCGGACACTTACCGCCCCTTTAAAGAAATGCGCGGCAAAATGCCCTGGCCCATCAACGGCAAGCGGCTTAACAGCTTTGGCGCTGCCAGGGCAGGCAGCAGCGTTCGCTGGCAGGGCATCCAGATAGCGGGTAAGGAAGGGGAAAATGTCAGAGCCATTCACAACGGCCGCGTGGTCTATGCTGATTGGCTGCGCGGCGCCGGCCTGCTGTTGATTCTTGATCACGGCGGAGACTACCTCAGCCTGTACGCCCACAACCAGAGTCTATTGCGTGAAGAAGGGGACTGGGTGAAAGCTGGCGAGGCGGTAGCCACGGTCGGTAATAGTGGCGGCCAACGTCAGGCCGGCCTCTATTTTGAAATCCGCCATCGAGGCAAACCCACCGATCCCCGCCGCTGGTGCCGCTAAAACACATCGCCAGTACGGTGCGCGGTTGTTGCGGTAATTCACCGCGAAGCCAGTTACAATCAATGGCAGTCAGAATTCAGGACTTCATCATGGCGTTTTACCCAACTCAGACTAGAACACACCGTTGCGTGGCCGGCGCCCTGCTTGCCTTCAGCCTGCTACTGCCGCTGGGTGCTACCGCGGAGTCTACTGACGCGGAACCGGCAGCAGAATCAGAAAAGGCCCCGCTGCCGCTCCAGGCGCTGCGCAACTTTGCCGACGTGTTTAACCAAATTCGCAGCAGTTACGTAGAGGAAGTCGACGACGAGACCCTGCTCGAAAACGCCATTCGCGGCATGCTCAGCGGACTGGACCCACACTCCGACTACCTCGACTCCTCATCATTCGACGCGCTGCAAAGCCACACCACCGGCGAATTTGGCGGACTCGGCATCGAAGTGGGTACCGAAAACGGTTTTATCAAGGTGATTGCCCCCATCGACAACACCCCCGCGCAACGCGCTGGCCTGCAAAGCGGCGACCTGATCATCCAGATCGACAACAAACCGATTAAAGGCATGAGCCTGCAAAAGGCTGTTAGCATGATGCGCGGCCCCAAGGGCAGCAAAGTCGTCATTACCGTCATCCGCGGCAATGACAGCCCCTTTGATGTTACCCTCAAACGCGACACCATCACCGTTGCAAGTGTGCGGGGCAGTATATTGCAGCCAGGCTACGGATATTTACGCATTTCGCAATTCCAAAGCCGCACGGGATCTGACCTGCGCTCCGAACTCAAAAAATTGCAAGCCTACCCCGAGCCACTGAAGGGGCTGGTGCTGGATCTGCGCAACAACCCCGGCGGACTGCTTCAGGCCTCAGTACAAGTGGTAGATGAATTCCTCGACTCAGGCTTGATCGTTTACACCGAGGGCCGCCTGCCGAACTCCTTTAGCCGTTACCAGGCCTCCAATAGCCGCCCGGCCAACACCACTCCCATGGTTGTGCTGATTAATGGCGGCTCTGCCTCCGCATCAGAGATCGTTGCCGGCGCCCTGCAAGACCATCACCGCGCAGTGATTATGGGCACCCAGAGTTTTGGTAAGGGCTCGGTACAAACCGTACTGCCACTCTCAGAAGACAGCGCGATCAAACTGACCACCGCCCGCTACTACACCCCGAGCGGTCGCTCGATTCAGGCCCAGGGTATTGTGCCGGACCTGGTGGTTGAGCCCGCAAAAGTGGAAACACTGAACGTTGGAAAAATGGTGACAGAGGCCGATCTGGTTGGCCATTTGGGCAATGGTGATGGCGACGAAAGCAATGGCAGAAGTCGCGCCAAACAAACCAGCGACGACGCCAAGCTCGCCAGCAATGACAATCAACTGTTTGAAGCGCTAAACCTGCTGAAGGGAATGTACATTATGTCGCAGACCAAACGCCCAGCAGCCGAGAGTCAAAGCGAAAACCAATAGCAATACCGGGCGCGCGACAATACGCGGGACTCGCGCCCGCGTTACAAGCGAACTTCGACGCCCCGCTCCGCCATATAGGCTTTTGCCTCAGGTACCGTAAATTCACCAAAGTGGAAGATACTGGCCGCCAGCACGGCATCGGCCCCACCTTCTGTCACCCCTTCCACGAGGTGCTCAAGGGTACCCACGCCGCCTGAAGCGATCACCGGCACAGACACCGCATCGGCAATGGTGCGGGTCAGCAACAGGTCATATCCCGCCTTGGTGCCATCACCGTCCATGCTGGTCAACAACACTTCGCCGGCACCGAACTCCACCATTTTTTTTGCCCACTCCACCGCATTAATGCCAGTGGGCTTGCGCCCGCCATGGGTAAAAATCTCCCAACGCGGCTGGCCGTCAACATCGTCGACACGCTTGGCATCGATGGCAATTACAATACACTGCGAACCAAAGCGCTCAGCGGCTTCGCGGACAAACTCCGGGCGGTGTATCGCCGCCGAGTTAATTGCGACCTTGTCGGCACCCGCATTCAGCATGGTGCGGATATCCTTGATCTCGCGAATCCCGCCGCCAACCGTCAGCGGAATAAAAACCTCGGCGGAAATCTGCTCCACGGTGTGGACCATGGTGTCCCGGTCTTCGTGGGTAGCGGTAATATCGAGAAAGGTAATCTCGTCAGCGCCCTGCTCGTTATAGCGCTTGGCGACCTCAACCGGGTCTCCCGCATCGCGAATCCCAACAAAGTTCACGCCCTTGACCACCCGACCTTTGTCGACGTCCAGACAGGGAATAATTCGTTTAGCCAGTGCCATACCGCTACCTCTAACTCGCCCGCTCAGGCGTCACAGTATTCTTGGGCTTCGCGCAAATCGAGCTGCCCTTCATAAATTGCCCGCCCAGTGATGGCGCCGAGAATACCCGAACCGGCAACCTCCTTCAGCGAACGAATATCGTCCATGTTGGTCACCCCACCCGAGGCGATTACGGACAGGCCCGAGGCCTTGGCCAACTCAACCGTTGCATCAATATTAACACCCTGCATCATGCCGTCCCGGCTGATATCGGTGTAGACAATTGAAACCACACCATCTTGCTCAAAACGCTTGGCCAGCTCGGTCGCCTTGATATCCGAGACTTCCGCCCAGCCATCGGTGGCCACCAGGCCGTTTTTCGCGTCCAGACCGACAATCACCGCATTGGGAAACGCCTTACAGGCCTCGGTCACGAACTTCGGCTCCTTAACCGCCTTGGTACCGATAATGACGTAATTAACGCCGGCATCCAGGTATTGCTCAATGGTATCCAGCGAGCGAATTCCGCCGCCAATCTGGATCGGCAGATCCGGGTAGGCCTTGGCGATCGCCATCACCGCACCGCCGTTGACGGGCTTACCGTCAAACGCGCCATTCAAATCTACCAGGTGCAGACGTCGCGCGCCCTGTTCCACCCAACGGGCCGCCATTTCAACGGGGTCGCGACCATAAACAGTCGCATCGTCCATTTCGCCCTGACGCAGGCGTACGCATTCGCCATCTTTTAAATCGATTGCGGGAATAATCAACATAATTGCCAATACCTGAAAAAATCTGACTTCAAAAAACGAGCGGACTACTCGGCTACCGGGTGAAACGCCACTTCCGGCAGAGTCCACTGAAGGAAATTGCGCAACAGCCGCAGGCCCATTTCACCACTTTTTTCCGGGTGAAACTGCACGGCAAAGACATTGTCGCAGCTCAGTGCCGCGTGAATCTGCACACCGTATTTCGCTGTAGCGGCACCAAACTCAGGCGCCTCGATATAGTAGCTGTGCACAAAATAGAAACGGCTGCCGTTGGGAATGCCCTCCCACAGCGGATGGTCCACCACCTGCTCCACGGTATTCCAGCCCATATGGGGAACCTTCAAACGGGTGCCATCGGCATCGCGAAGGTCGCGACCGAAAAACCTGACTCGCCCAGGCAGCACATCCAGGCAGTCTACACCGCCATTTTCCTCGCTGTGCTCCATCAGGGCCTGCATACCCACGCAAATACCCAGCGTCGGCTTTGACGCAGAAACCTCCTGAACCACTTCGTCCAGGCCCCGCGCCTTGAGTTCGGCCATACAATCGCGAATGGCACCCACGCCGGGAAAAATCACTCGATCCGCCGCAAAGATCAGCTCCGGGTCATCGGTAACCTGTACGGTAACACCACCTTCAACTTCGGCCCCCACTTTTTCCAGAGCGCTGGCCACGGAGTGCAGGTTGCCCATGCCGTAATCGATTACGGCGACTGTTGTCCCTGCCATTACAGACAACCCTTTGTCGACGGAGTAATTCCGGCCATCCGCTCATCTACCGACAAGGCCATGCGCAGCGCGCGGCCGAAGGCCTTGAACACTGTCTCTGCCTGGTGGTGGGTGTTTTTGCCACGCAGATTGTCGATATGCAGGGTGACATTGGCGTGATTGACAAAGCCGTGGAAAAACTCGGAAAACAGGTCAACATCAAAACCGCCGACGCTGGCGCGGGTATAAGGCACGTGGTATTCCAGGCCCGGACGGCCTGAAAAATCGATTACCACCCGCGACAAGGCCTCGTCCAGCGGCACATAAGAGTGACCGTAACGGGTAATGCCCTTTTTGTCCCCCACGGCTTCAGCAAAAGCCTGGCCCATGGTGATGCCGATATCTTCAACGGTGTGGTGGGCGTCAATATGCAGATCACCCTCGGCCTTCACCGCCAAGTCAATCAGGCCATGGCGCGCAATCTGGTCCATCATGTGGTCCAGAAACGGCACACCTGTTTCAAAGTGCGACTGGCCGGTACCGTCCAGATTAACAGTAACCGTGATTTGGGTCTCAAGCGTATTGCGGCTGACCGAGGCCTTGCGTTCGTTCATCGACGTCTCTACAAAATATTGCGTACAATAGCGTATTATAAAAAATCCCCGTCCTTAATGACACCACGCAGAGCTGTGATAAATGCCTGTCTACGCCGAATACATTGAACATGCCGACGAACTGGATCGCGACGACCTGGAACGCCTCTACGGCAAAGACTGTGACAAGCTGCTGAAAGCCGCCGGCGACGGCAAAATCAAACTGATCGCCGGGCGTTTTAACGGTCGCCTGATCGCCGCCTTGACCCTGACTCCGATTCACGCCGGCGACTACCAGATTGCCCGCCTCTGCGTTCGGGAAATCACCCGCCGCCGCGGGGTAGCCCGCCAGCTAATGATTCAATCCATGAAAGCCCTGCCAGAGGACTTGGTCAGCATCTCCGCTGACCTGCGTCAGGCACCGGGCTTGTGCAACCTGTTCAGCGACCTGGGTTTCAAGCAGGTGAACAATATCTGGCAGTGGCAACGCCCCAACGGAGCGTCGTAAGCACCTTGACCGCAACATTCAGCTCCCGCCTGCTGACCTGGTTCGACCAGCACGGCCGCAAGGATTTGCCCTGGCAAGAAAACATCACCCCGTACCGGGTCTGGGTTTCGGAGATCATGCTCCAGCAAACCCAGGTCGCCACAGTGATTCCTTACTACCAGAAGTTTATGGCCCGCTACCCCAGCGTGGACGCGCTGGCCGCCGCGCCGATCGACGAGGTACTGTCGCTGTGGACAGGCCTGGGGTACTACGCCCGCGCCCGCAA
>JBFEVY010000356.1:0-3436 GCA_041546665.1 Spongiibacteraceae bacterium
CCATTGCGACCGACCAGGCCAGTGGCGCGTCCGTCAAATTGTTCATTCAAGCCAGAAAAAAGAACCCTGCCGTCGGGCAGGACGTAAGACACGTTTTTTACTACGAGATAGGTATTCGTCATGCGCTATTCCAAAGATGCCAAGAACTCCCCCTGCAACTGGGGGCGGGTGGAGACTGGCCGTCAATATGACGGCGGCATCAATAGCGCATTGGACTAACACCTCGTGAAAACGTAAACGGGCTCACATTGTATAAACTGCAGATGAACTTAACAATAAAATGCCTAACGCAGTGGTCCTGATGCAGATCGGCAAATTACCGTATGTCCTGTTGTGACACGGCTGTTCCCGGGCGCCACCACAGACCTCGCTAAGGTATAAAAAAGCAGCGAAAACGCTATGATTACTATCGATAATTTAGTAATTCGAAAATAACAGTTTCAAGGGCAGATACTATGGCTGAGCGCACCTCATACTTGGGTTGGAAGATGGATTTCACCCATCCGGCTGGCGAGCCCTCCTACTACGAGCCCGATTCGATGGTGTGGCGGGTTTCCAAAAACCCGATTACCTTTGCCATTGGTGGTATCTGCGCCGTTCTGCTGGAATTTGCCGACCCGCGCATTCGCTCCGGGGTATGGGACCATTCAACCTACAAAGTCGACCCCGTCGGCCGCAGTCAGCGAACCGGCTATGCCGCCTCAATTGGTACCTACGGACCCGTCAGTGGCGCGCGTAGAGTCATTTCCGGCGTCAATAAAATGCATGCCAGAGTTGAGGGCGACACCCCCGACGGCACCCACTACCGGGCGCTGGATACCGCTCTGCTCGATTGGGTGAGTGCTACCGCCTCCTATGGTTTTATCTCGGCCTATAGCCGCTTTGCTGCGCCGATGACGCAGGAAGAGATAGACACGTTCTACAAGGAAAGTCAGGCCCTGGTCGCGCTATATGGTGTAAAGGAATGCCCTGCCAGTGAGCAGGACTTTTACGCGATGATGATGAAACTGGAACCCGGATTTGAGCCCCATCAAATCGTGTTTGATTTTCTTGATATCGTCCAGAATTCCAACAAGGGGCGCTCAATACCCGGCTTTGTCAGGAAGTACATTGCCTGTGCGGCGGTCGACATTCTGCCCCCCGCGGTTCGCGAACGCCTACAGTTGGGCAAGGAGTTCGATTTGAGCCCGGTGGGGCGGCTGGTGGTCAAAGGTTTTGCCAAGCTTGCCGATATCATCCCGAACAAACAGGGCCCAGCGGCCCAGGCTTGCGAACGGCTTGGCCTGCCCAGAAAATTCCTCTGGCTGAACGCAAAAAAGCAACAGGCCCTGCTCGCGGAACGCCGCGCATCGGCGGATTGGAAAGCCTCTGCGGAATATCTCGCTGAACAAGTACCAGGCTAGTTCAGAGATTCCCGGAAGCAGGCCCTTTCAGCCTCCGCCTTTACTGAGCTCGACTAGGGCGATACTCAAGCGGTATCGCCCAGCCGGTCGCGATCGTCAAGTTTTGAAATTGACACCGGCACCCCGGTCATAAATGCCTGATTGCTGAGTTTTTCATAGCTGCCAGGACCGGTGGGAAGCAGCTGATTCACATTCACTCCGGGGTAATCCCTAGCGACGGAAAGGCCATAAGAGCGTTGATTGCCCCAGCCATGGGTCATCGCCACGGTACCTTCGCTAAGGCTGTTATCGATGCGAACCGTCGCCTGAATTGCGCCCCAGGTATTATTGAGCAGGACGCTCTGCCCCTCCTCCACATCCAGCTTACTGGCATCGATACTCGAGATATGCAGTGGGTTGGTCTGTTGGTTCTGGCGTTTAAGCTTGGTCATATTTTGCAACCAGCTATTGTGCATATAGTTCGTGCGCAGGTTGATTAAGCGGAAAGTCGCGCCGGCATCGGCGCGGTATTCATCAAAAATGCGCTGCGCGTCCGCTGTTGCCTCCTCAAAAAATCGGGGAGCACAATCGATTCGCCCATCGGCAAATTGCACGCCGTCGGAATAAATCAGCTCCGGTGCGCGCTCTTCACAAACGGCGGTATTCGCGGGCATCGCCATTAAGGCCTGCCGACTGAGATCGCTCATCGCCAGCAAGCCGTCAATCTTGCGCATGGGTTGTGGATGCTCTTTATCCAGCATTGACGGCAGCCCCATTGCCCGGCTGATTGAGGCTAAAATCCACCACTCCGGTCGGCGCTCCGCTCGCGGCGCGACAATCGCTTCGCTATAGTGAACAAAGGGCCGGCCCTGCATGCCGACCCCGGTCATATTGATATCCTCGCGTTCCAGCCAATCCGTTGCCGGTAGCAGATAGTCCGCATATTCGGCGGTGGCATTGCGGTAGATATCGATCACCACCACCAACTCCAAGGACGCGAAGGCACGTCGCAGACGGGTCTCGCCCCCCATAGAAAGCAAGGGGTTGCCCCCGACCACCACCAGTGCACGAATGGGGTTGTCCTCGGATTCAATATAATCCGCCAGAAGGTTGCCTGGCAGATTCCCGGCAACCTCTCGATACTCGCCAAATTTACCGGCTTTCCAGGGTGCAAATTGCTCACTGCTTTTTAGGCCACCAAACTGCGTGGAAGGATAGAACCCCTGCTTGTAGACGTTCCCCCCTTTGCAGCCGAGATTCCCTGTCACGAAACTGAGCATTTGCACCAGCCAGTAACACAAGGTGCCCTGGCGGCCCATATTCACCCCGGTGGACATGTGTACTGAGGCATTTTTTGCGGCAATCCAATCTGCGGCCACCCGATTTATCTGCGCCTCGCTGATTCCCGTAACCTCAGACACCGAGGCTGCGGTATAAGGCGCTATAAACCGCCGCAGGCCATCAATATTTTTCCCGTAGCGCTCGATAACGTCCTCATCAAAACCCCCTCTCGCGTCCAGGGTATTTAACAAGGCCGCCAGAAAATACAGGTCGGTATCGGGGCGAATGGGCAGCCAATCTCCGGTGGCCGCCGACACCGCTTCTATTTTGCGCGGGTTAACGTAGACCACCTTGCCACCCCGGCTAACCACATCCCGCAGCAAACTCATGGGCTCTGCCACCGAATAAAAACTCATGTGGGACACCCGCGGATTCTCGCCCAGACACAGGAAATAATCCGTGTGCTCCAAATCGGGAACCGGATGCAGATTACTGCTGCCGTACACCACCTCGCTGGCGGCGAGTTTGTTGGCGCAATCCTGAGTCAAGGCACTGAAAAAACGGGCGCCCATCGACCTGAAAAAGCTGGGGATTTCCATCTGCGCAGCGCTATTAAAGGCCATGGGATTCCCCATATAGCCGCCAACGGCGCTCTCACCGTAGCGTTGCTGGATATCCTTAAGGCGGTTGGCAATAGCAGTCGTTGCCGCAGACCAGTCCACGGTTTGAAATTCAGCGGGAATCGCCGCCCGGTTATTGCTGCGTTGCAGGGG
>JBFEVY010000159.1:0-8172 GCA_041546665.1 Spongiibacteraceae bacterium
ACCACAGTGGCGTCATCGGAGGCAAATTCGCGGATAGTATCGCCAACATCACTGAATTCGCCAAGGGACAGGTCTAAACCTGCGGTAATATTGACCAAAATGCCTCGCGCCCCTTCCAAATTCACATCTTCCAGTAACGGGCTGCGAATAGCGGCCTCGGCGGCCTCACGGGCGCGGTTTTCGCCGGTTGCAACGCCACTGCCCATCATCGCCATACCCATTTCGGACATCACCGTGCGCACGTCAGCAAAGTCAACGTTGATCATACCGGGGCGGATAATCAGATCTGCAATGCCCTGAACAGCGCCCAACAGCACGTCGTTCGCAGCTTTGAAGGCATCCAGCAGGCTGGTGTTCTTACCCAGTACCGGCAACAGCTTCTCGTTGGGGATGGTAATCAGCGAATCCACGTGCTGACGCAGCTCGCGCATACCCTGCTCGGCAACGGTCATGCGCTTCTTGCCTTCAAAGGGGAAGGGCTTGGTAACCACCGCCACAGTGAGGATTCCCAGCTCCTTGGCCACTTCAGCCACCACCGGTGCACCACCAGTACCGGTACCGCCGCCCATACCGGCAGTAATGAAGACCATATCGGCGCCTTCCAGAGACTCCGCAATACGATCGCGGTCCTCCATTGCAGCCTCACGGCCGATATTCGGGTTAGCGCCGGCCCCCAGACCTTTTGTGATCGTCGTGCCAAGTTGCAGGACGGTTTTTGACATCACATCAGTCAGCGCCTGGGCATCGGTATTGGCGCAGATGAAATCTACCCCTTCCACCGCATTGGCGATCATGTGCTTAACGGCATTACCACCGCCGCCACCCACGCCTACGACCTTTATGACCGCGTTCTGAGGAACATTATCTACGAGTTCAAACATGGCTTTTCTCCCTTCTTGATTAACGGTGACGCTGCCAACGCCCCCGGTTTGCACTTCAGTTGTCGCCGAAACCTTTTCCGGCGGTTAAAAATTGTTTTGTATCCACTGCTTCAGACGGGCCAGGAAGCCATCGCGACTGACTCGCCCGCGGCCCCCCGTCTCTTCCTGATGCTTCAGTCCGTAATGCAGCAAACCCACGCTGGTGGAGTAAATGGGGTTGCGCACAATATCGTTGAGACCGCGGGCATCCTGAGGCGCGCCGATCCGCACCGGCATATGGAAAATCTCCTCGGCCAGCTCCACCACCCCCTCCATCTTCGAGGTTCCACCGGTCAGCACGATGCCCGCTGCACAGAGATCTTCGTAACCACTGCGACGCAGCTCCGCCTGAATCAGGGTAAACAGCTCGTCATAGCGGGGCTCCACAACCTCGGCCAGGGCCTGGCGAGAGAGCTCACGCGGAGGGCGGTCGCCGACACTGGGCACCTTGATGGTTTCACCTTCACCGGCAAGCTGGGTCAGCGCACAGGCGTATTTGATCTTGATCTCATCCGCATACTGGGTGGGGGTGCGCAGCGCCATCGCAATATCATTGGTGACTTGGTCACCGGCAATGGGAATAACCCCGGTGTGACGAATCGCGCCATCAACAAAGATAGCGATATCCGTTGTACCACCGCCGATATCGACCAGGCAGACGCCCAGTTCTTTTTCGTCTTCTGTCAGCACCGCGTAGCTGGAAGCCAATTGCTCCAGGATGACGTCTTCAACTTCCAGGCCACAGCGGCGAATACATTTTTCAATATTCTGCACAGCGTTAACGGCGCAAGTGACCAAATGCACCTTCGCTTCCAAGCGCACACCGGACATGCCCAGCGGCTCTTTGATGCCCTCTTGTTCGTCAATCACAAATTCCTGAGGCAGGATATGCAGCACCTTCTGATCAGCCGGAATCGCCACCGCCTGGGCGGCGTCAATCACGCGGTCGAGATCGAGCTGAAACACCTCGCGGTCGCGAATCGCCACAATGCCGTGCGAATTCAGACTGCGGATATGGTTACCAGCAATCCCAACGTAGACACTGTGGATTTCGCAGCCGGCCATCAGTTCAGCCTCCTCTACCGCGCGCTGAATGGAGTGCACGGTGGACTCGATATTCACCACCACACCTTTTTTCAGGCCGCGGGAAGGATGGGAGCCAATTCCAATGATGTCGAGCTGCCCCTCTTCATTGCGGGCACCAACAATCGCCACCACCTTCGAGGTGCCGATATCCAAACCTACGACCATTCGTCCAGTCTGCGCATGTGCCATTGAATCAATTCCCCCGAATCTGTGTTGCTATCGCAGCAACACCAGTTACTCGCCCGGCAAGGCACCGCAACCGCTTGTTAAAAAATGTCATGACTCGCCCTGCTCCTGTGGTAGTTCTTTCCGCCAGGACACGGCAAGACCATTGATGTAGCGGGTATCCACCCGCTTGACCCGCGCAAACTGGCTGGCGAGTTCGCGGTGGTAAACCACCAGAAAACGTCGCAACTTCTCCAGCACTTCATCGCGCCCTAAAACTAGCTCCACCCCGTCATTCAAGGTGATTGTCAAACTGCCTCTGGCGCTCATTTTCAGGTACTTGAGCCCCAGGTTTTCATCGCCCAAAAGCTGACTCATCAACCGGTACTGGCGCATCATTTCCAGTTCGCTCCCGGCTGGGCCATCCAGCACCGGCAGCGCGTCGATGTCTGTACTGCGATTCTCGCTGCGGGGCACAAAAACCTCCGCTCGATGGTTTAGCAAGCCTCCGTCACCCCACACAGCTATCGGGGTTTCTTCGACGATGGTAATTTTCAATTCACGGGGCCAACGACGTTCCACAGTGGCGTGGTAAACCCAGGGCTCCTTTTCCAGTTCGCTCTGAATCGCAGTCAGATCCAGACCGAGATACCCCACTGATAACTGCCCACTCACCCTCTCAACCAGAGCCTCGCGACTGGCACGCTCCACATCACCGGCAAACACCACGCGATCAACCGGAATCGCGTCCAAACGCTCACCCAGCGCATTGATGCCGTAAACAAAGCCCACCACGACCAAAATCAGCACAAGGCGGTTGACTATCCGCCCCCACTGCTTTTTCGGCCGGCGCGCCTTCTCCTTTGTCCGCAGCATGCGGTTTGCCTTTGGTTTAGCCATCCGCGTTAGCCGCTCCCAGGCTGCGTTGCAAACTCAGCGACAAAATGCGCAATACCAATTGGTCAAAATCCAACCCCGCCTGCTTCGCCGCCATTGGTACCAGGCTGTGGTCGGTCATCCCCGGAATCGTATTGACCTCCAACAGGTAAAAATGCCCGTCTTCAGCCTGCATCACGTCCACGCGCCCCCAATCCCGACAACCGACGGCTTCAAATGCGGCTACCGCTAGCTCACGCAGCGCCTTTTCCTGTTGTTCACTCAGCCCCGCCGGGCAGTGATAGCGCGTGTCGTTCGAAATGTATTTGGCATTGAAATCATAAAAGGCAGCATCCGTTTCCAGGCGAATGGCCGGAAGGGCCTGATCGCCCAATACCGCCACCGTAAACTCCCCACCACTGATCCACTGTTCGGCAAATACCCGCCCGTAGACATGCGCCGTCTCCCAGGCCTTGCGCAGCCCTTCCGCCGTGCTCGCCCGCGACATACCGATACTCGACCCCTCGCAAGCGGGTTTTACAATGCAGTCACCCAGGGCATCCGCAGTGGCCTGCCAATCGCTGTCCTCGTGAAGCTCCATAAAATGCGGCGTGCGCAAACCCGCACCGAGCCACAATCGCTTGCAACGCAGCTTATCCATTGCCAAGCCCGACGCCATTACCCCCGAGCCGGTATAACTCACCCCCAGGCACTCCAACGCACCTTGAACAGTGCCATCCTCACCACCTGGGCCGTGCAGCGCGAGAAAGGCGTGACGGTGTCCCGCAACCTTCTGCAGCCAAGCTGGCTCGGCAATATCCAGTGCTGTGGCTGGGATTCCCAAACGCCCCAGTGCCGCCAATACAGCCGCGCCGCTTTTGAGCGAGACTTCTCGCTCTGAAGATGTGCCGCCAAGCAGGACCACCAGACTGTCTCCCAGCAGCTCCCGCACGCGCTCTACGCTGAAATGATTCATCTGCTCGGGCTTCATTCACACCACTCCTGCTGAGCAAGCTGCTGCGCCAAGGCGCCAATATTCCCCGCCCCCTGGGTCAGCAATACATCACCGGGGTGCACAAACTGTTTTAAGGTCGCGACAACCTGTTCAGGGCTCTCTATAAAAACGGGTTCCAGCGCGCCCTGCAGGCGAATACTCCGGCACAGGCTGCGACTATCTGCCCCCGGTATTGCGGTTTCCCCCGCTGCGTAGACATCCAGCAACAACAGGCCATCAACCGTCGCCAATACCTTTACAAAGTCCTCGTACAAATCCTTGGTGCGGGTATAACGATGGGGCTGATAAAGCATCATCAGACGGCGATCAGGCCAGGCCTGACGAACAGCGGCAATCGTCGCGGCCACCTCGGTCGGATGATGACCGTAGTCGTCCACCAACATAAAACTGCCTTCCGCCAACGCGAGTTCACCGTAGCGCTGGAAGCGTCGACCAACACCTTGAAAACCTTCAATCCCGTCACAGATCGCCTGATCCGACAGCCCTTCATCACTGGCAACCGCAATCGCCGCCGTCGCATTCAATACGTTGTGAATTCCGGGCTGGTGAATCGACAGACACAACTCCTCGCCTTCAGGGCGCGCCACACAGAACCGTGTTTCCAGGCCCTTTTTCTCTACACTATGGATTCGATAATCCGCATCGTCGGCAAACCCATAGGTCAGGGTCTGCCGGCCGATTTCCGGTATCAGCTCCCGTATCACGGGGTCATCAACACAAACCACCGCCACACCGTAAAACGGCAGGTTGTGCAAAAACTCAATAAAGGTCTGTTTAAGACGGCCAAAGTCCCCCCCGTAGGTGGCCATATGGTCGGCTTCAATATTGGTCACCACCGACACCATGGGCTGAAGGTGGAGAAACGAAGCATCACTCTCATCAGCCTCGGCAACCAGGTAACGGCTTTCGCCCAGCGCGGCATTGGTGCCGGCGCTATTGACCAGCCCGCCTATAACAAAAGTAGGATCGAGACCCGCAGCCGCAAAAATCGCAGTAATCAGACTGGTAGTCGTGGTCTTGCCATGCGTTCCGGCAACCGCAATACCGTGACGATAACGCATTAACTCAGCCAGCATTTCCGCCCGGCGAACAACCGGAATACGGTACTCTCTCGCAGCAATCAGCTCCGGGTTATCGGCATTCACCGCCGTTGAAACAACGACCACATCAACATTGCAGACATTATCACCGCGATGACCGAAGCTTACCTTGGCCCCAAGCTGTTGCAGACGCGAGGTGCTCGGCGACGCTTTCAAATCGGACCCAGAGATGCTGTATCCCAAATTGAGCAACACTTCGGCGATCCCGCACATACCGGCCCCGCCAATACCCACAAAATGAATGCGCTTGACGCGACGCATTTCCGGAACCACAAAGGGATGCTTAGCCGGCATGGGATACCTCCTCTCGAGGACCCTTCGACGCGCCCTTGTCATATTGCATGCAGTAATCGGCAGCCACTTTTGCCGCGTCGGTCTTAGCCAAGGCACGGGCGGACTCTGCCATTGCCAATAGACGCTCGCGGTGACCGCAATAGCCGCGTAATTCATCCAGCAAACGCGTTGCCGTAAATTCCTTCTGGTCGATCAATTCGCCTGCGCCGCCGTCGGCAAACCAACGTGCGTTCGCGCGCTGGTGGTCATCGATAGCATGGGGAAGCGGAATTAAAATGGCAGGCACACCCGCCGCCGCAAGCTCTGCAACCGTCAATGCCCCCGCCCGGCAAATCACAATATCTGCCCAGCCATAGGCCGCGGCCATATCGTCAATAAATGCCTCCGCGCGAACATCTACACCGGCGTTTGCGTAGGCTGCGCCAACACTCTCGGCGTGCGCCGCACCCGTTTGATGCCACAACGCCGGCCGCTCCGCGGCATCCCATTGCGGCCAGGCCTCAAGTAACACGTCGTTGATGGGCTTGGCCCCCAGGCTGCCACCAAGCACCAGAACCCGCAGCGCGCCCTGGCGCTCGGCCCAACGCTCTGCAGGCGCGGTCAGCGCAACAATTTCATTCCGCACCGGGTTACCGATATAGCGATTGCGCGGTCCACCCAAGGCAATGGGATAGCCCGTCAGAACCAGGCGCGCAATCTTGGCCAGCAGTCGATTAGTGGTTCCCGCTACCGCGTTCTGTTCCTGAATCAGCAGAGGCCGCCACAGTAACTTCGCCGCCAAGCCGCCCGGACCCGATGCATAGCCACCAAGGCCGATGACACAGAAAGGCCGCAGACGGAGAATCAACACCATCGCCTGCGCGACCGCAAGCCCGGCCTTGAAAAGCGCCGCAAGACGGAACAATAAATTTTTACCGCGCACACCTGCCATGTTCAGGGTATGGAGTTCAAAGTTCGCGGCGGGCACCAGGCGCGCCTCGATGCCTTTTTCGGTTCCCAGCCAATGCACTTCAACACCGCGGCGTCGCAGCTCATTTGCCACCGCCAGTGCGGGAAAGACATGGCCGCCAGTACCACCGGCCATAACCAGAACACGCTTAACGCTCGCCATGTTCCCCCCTGCACTCCAGCTCAACACGCGCGACCAGGGCCACCATGGCAATACAAACAATCAAACTTGAACCACCGTAACTGAAAAACGGCAGCGTCAACCCTTTAGTGGGTAACAGACCCGTGTTAACACCGATATTGATAAAGGCCTGCCCGCTGATCATCACCGCCACCCCGTAGCAGACAAAGGCGTGAAACCGGCGGCCCAACAATTCTGCCTGGCGGCCAATAAACAGGATGCGACCAATCAGACCGACAAATAAACCCAACACCACCAGGGTGCCGACAAAGCCGAACTCCTCCGCCAGAATGGCGAACACAAAATCAGTGTGTGCCTCCGGCAGATAGAAAAGTTTTTGCACACTGTTGCCAAACCCCACACCGGTCAGTTCACCGCGACCAAAGGCAATGAGTGACTGGGTGAGCTGATAACCGCTGTTGAACTGATCCGCCCAGGGGTCGGTAAACGCTGTCAAACGTTTCATCCGGTAGGGTTCAAAAATCACCAAGGCAACCGCCGCCGCAACGCAGCCGAGAATAACGAGCAGAAATTGCCCCATCTTCACGCCGCCGAGAAAAATCAGCACAAACGCGGTACCGGCTGTAACCACCGTGGCCCCGAAATCCGGTTCCAACATCAACAGCAGGGTCAGTGCAAATAACAAGGCAATGGGTTTAATAAAGCCCGACCAGCGCTCACGCACCTCGTCCTGACGTCGAACGAGATAGCCACTGAGATAAAAAATGACACAGACTTTTACAAACTCCGACACCTGCAAATTCAGTGGCCCAAGGCTCAACCAGCGCCGACTGCCGTTGACCTCTCTGCCGATGCCCGGCACCAGCACCAGCGCCAGCGACACAAAGCCCAGCAACAACCACAACCAGCCGGTGCGCTCCCAAAACGCAATCGGTACGCTGTACATCACCAGCCCCGCCGACACGGCCAAGGTAAAATGAAATACGTAGCGTTTAGCAAAAAAGAAACTGTCGCCGTATCGGCTACCAGCGTGTTCCACCGAAGCCGAGACCATCGCCAGAAAGCCGATAACCAATAGCGCCAACACCAGAAGCTGGAGAAGACGATCAATTTGATGAAGAGATGACCAGGTTTCACGAACAGAGGGCAGCATTATTCATCCCCTCCCTGAGCCAGGCGATGGACCGCCGCGGCAAATTGTTCGCCGCGGTCCACATAGCCAGCGAACATATCAAAGCTCGCACAACCTGGGGAAAGCAGCACCTTATCACCAGCCTGAGCCAATTCAGCGGCTACGGTCACGGCATCATTCATATCGCGACAAATACGATGGGGCAGGTGCGCTCCTAACAGACCTGCCACGGCTTCTGCCGCCTCACCAATCAACACCGCCGCACGCCCGGTCTGAATCAAACACTCCACAAGCGGTTGCAAATCGGCGCCTTTTGCCTGCCCCCCGGCGATCAACACAATGCGACCCTCACCGGACAAGCCCTGCATTGCCGCCACCGCCGCCCCCACATTGGTGCCCTTGGAATCGTCATACCAACGCACGCCAGCGCATTCAGCAACGTATTCGCAGCGATGGGGCAAGCCGGGGAACCGCTGTAAGGTCTCAAGCATTGC
>JBFEVY010000229.1:0-5935 GCA_041546665.1 Spongiibacteraceae bacterium
GATCAACCGCAGTCGGGAAAGGTGTTGGTTGCTGTAGATCCCCTTGCGGCCGCGCAGCGTTGGAGGAGGTAGCACACCGCGATCCTGATAGGCCCTGATATTGCGTACGGTGGTATCCGCAGAAATGGCAAGCTCTTCTACGCTGTATTCCCGTATCTCTTCGGCGTTACTGGCGCCGTCGGTGTTTTTTGGCAGATATTGGGCAATGTTTTCAATGGTGTCCTTGCCAAAGCGTTTGCTGCTCATAGGCTCCTGTCTCAAATGGCATGTGTGCTGGTTACGGTGTTGGCCCAGTTTTGTATCACCGCCATTAAGTTTCTCGGCGTGATGTCGGCCAAAAATGCACACATTATGTTGACAATGATAACCGCTCAAATGTATGTTACACAAATTGATGTAACAAAAAATAATGACCCATAAAAATTGGGAACATAATAAGCAGAAACATTGAGGTCTGTCACATGCGACTTTCTAACATATTACCGGCCGGTGTAGTAGCACTGGCGGCGTCATCTTTTCATCCTGCACAGGCCGCCAAGCTCGAAGAAGTAGTGGTGACCGCTCAGCATCGGGAGCAAAGCTTACAGGATGTCCCGGTTTCCGTAAGTGCCATCGGCGGTGAAAAGATGATGGAAGCGGGCATTAATCGAATGGAAGACCTCCAGGCCTATGTTCCGAATCTCACGGTGACCGAGAGCGGAATAAGCACCGATATCTATATTCGCGGTATCGGCACCGGCATGAACCAGGGCTTTGAGCAATCCGTGGGCATGTATGTTGATGGGATTTATTACGGGCGTGCGCAGTTGGCCAGAGCGCCATTTCTGGATTTGGCCCGGGTGGAAGTGCTGCGGGGGCCGCAGAACATCCTTCAGGGCAAAAACAGTATTGCCGGTGCGATCAATATCATTACTGCTTCCCCCGGTGATGAGCTAGAAGGGCTGTTCTCAGTGTTGTATGAGCCCGAGATGGAAGAAAAGGTCCTCGACCTGATGCTTTCCGGGCCGATTACCGACACCTTTGGGCTGCGTTTCGCCGCGCGGGTAAGAGAGTATGGCGGTTATATCGAGAACCTGTTCGGCGGTGACCTTGGGCCGCAGTACGACCAGGAGACCTACCGGTTCAAGGCCTACTGGGACGTCAGCGACAGTACCTCAGTGACGGCAAAACTCGAATTCGGGCGCTTTGACTCTCTGGGGCGTCAGAGTGAGGTCATCAATGACGAGCCCTCAACTTCCAGTAACTTTGTGCTGGCCGGCCGCACCCAGGCGGAAATACTTGATCGAACCTATATTCCCGGTGTCATTGATGTCGATGTTGATGAGTCGGTGACCAATAATTTTCGTGACGGCAAATCGTCGTCAAATGGTAACTCCAGTAATAACGATACCCGCAACCTGACGATTAACGTGACCCATATCAACGATGAAGGGCATGTGTTCAGCGCGATTACCGGTTTGATGGCTTACAAATACGACGACCTGTGTGACTGCGATGCAACGTCGGCGGAGCTGTTTAAATTTGAAATGCAGGAAGATTACAAACAGTTCAGCCAGGAGTTTCGCTGGGTATCTCCTGGGGGCGAAAAGGTCGATTTTATCGGCGGGCTGTATTTTCAATACAACGACCTCAAGTTCAACGACAAGCTTATTCAGGACTCTAATCTGGTGGTCGAGCTGGTCAATGCCGCTGACCTTGCTGAGGGCGGGGCCCGTGGTGACATCGATCCTCTGAACTTGGCGCTGGCGCCGGAGGAGCTGCTGGGTATTGGCGACGCGGGGAATGCGATTGCCGATATCACCGGTCCGCGAGAGTTTCTCAGCGAAACTAAAATTGCTTCAGCGTTTCTGCAATCCACGTTTAATCTGACGGACACTTTCCGCCTTACCCTTGGCGGTCGCTATACCTACGAACATAAAACCGGTTCCCGCCATCTGACGATAGCCGACCTGGACGGCAATGAATTACCCATCGGTGAGGTGGATACCGTTGCCGCAATTGTCTTTGCAGTTGAGCGCCACTTCCTCAAAGGTGAGCGTAGCGAAAGCAAGTTCTCACCTTTGATCAACCTGCAGTGGGATTACTCCGATGAAGGCATGGCCTATGCGACGGTAAGCCGGGGCTTTAAGTCTGGTGGATTTGATGCGCGCTCTAATGCCACCCCTGACGACGAGTTAACACCTCGCAATCCCGGTGCGCTTATTCCCAACCAAACCGTGTTGGTCGGTACATTTGAGTACGAAGAGGAAAAGGCGACCAGTTACGAAGCAGGTGTTAAAACCGGTCTGCTCGACGGCGCGGCGGAGCTGAATATGGCGGTGTTTTATACCGTCTACAACGACCTGCAGATCAGCATTTTTGATGGCACTATCGGTTTCCAGGTAGGCAATGCCAAAGAAGCGGTCAATATGGGGATTGAGCTCGACGGCCGGTGGCAAATCACCGACTACTTCAGCATCGGCGGCGCGCTGGCGCTGCTGGATTTTGAGTTCAAGGACTTTCAGAACGGTCAGTGCCGTCAGGATCAGACCCCGAATGCGCCAAACGGCCGCGACTGTGATTACACCGGCATGACCAACCAATACGTCGCTGATTGGTCCGGCACCCTGATGGCAGGTTTTAAAGGCCCCATCAGCAACACTCTCGGTGCGGGTATCGGCTTGGATGTGGTTTTCACCGACGACTTCAACCCTTCGTCAAACCTCGATCCAAAGGTGCAGCAGGAGGCGTTCTACAAACTTAATGCCCGCGCCGGTATTGGAGCCATCGACGAAAGCTGGGAATTGGCGCTGGTGGGCAAAAACTTGACCGACGAAGTGATTATGGTCTACGCGGCGGATACTCCGCTGGCGAAAACCCTGTTTGGTACTACCAGTCACACCGGTTTCTTTGACGCGCCGCGTTCAGTGGCACTGCAATTCAGCTATCGGCTTCGTTAATTGGGAGGCGTTATGAACAAGGTAAAGGCGGTTTTTGGCGTGTTTCTGCTGCTGTGTCTTGCCTGTACCACAGCCCATGCGCGCGACGCGGACTGGGAACTGGCAAAAGATAAACAGGGCATCCAGGTTTATACCCGCAGTGTTGAGGGCTCTCCCATCAAGGCTTTCCGCGGTGAAATCGAGGTCGATGCGTCGTTGAACAGTGTGCTGGGTGTGCTGGACGATGCACCGGCTTTTGTTGAGTGGTTTCACAACTGCCGGCAATCGGTCGAGTTAAGTCGCGCGGATTATCTCGACAGACTGCAGTACATGGCTATTGATTTTCCCTGGCCGACGGATGACCGGGATATGATCGTGCGCAACCGCATTACTTATGACCTGGAATCACAGCACGTCAGAATCTCGCTGCTGGCCATTGCCGAGAAGGGCTTGCAGCCTGGTGTTCAGAATCGTGTACCCACAGGTGAGGGGCGGCGTCGGGTGTCTGAAATGGTGGGATTTTTTGACCTGCAAGGGCTGCCCGGCGAGCGTACTAAGGTGGTGTATCAATTGCACCTGGACCCGGCCGGGGCGGTACCTGCGAGCATTGTGAATGCGATGATTGTGGACAATCCCTACGGCACCCTTAAGGGGCTGCGGGTGCAGGCACAGCGAGATAAATACCGTGAGTTTACACCCCTGCAGCATTTGTCTGCTCCGGTGGGCGCGCCATAGGGTGTTCTATCACCGAAGTACATTGTGCAATGTTTTAACTATTCGCCACTGAGAATAAGAAGAGGTCGAAGTATGAAACAGGAGATGGTTCCCACGCGACGTGATTTGCATTTTGTGCTTCCGCCCCAGCGTATTCAGGACTGGCACGGGCAGGGAGTGCATGTGAGCTATTTTTTTAACGCCATGTCGCTGTTTTTCCCCGATGGCGAGCGGTTTTTTATCGACAGTGTGCGTCACTATCGCACGCAGATTTCCGACCCCGTGTTAAAGGAGCAGGTGAGGGGGTTTATCGGCCAGGAGGCCATGCACGGTCGCGAACACGAAGCCTATAATCAAGCCTTGGCGCAGCGGGGTATGCCGGTCGGGGCGTATCTCAAGTTTATCAATATGCGCTTGAATGTAATGCGCCGCTATACCTCCGCGCGTTGGCAGTTGGCGGTGACTATTGCCCTCGAACATCTTACGGCCATTCTTGCTGGCGCGGTGCTGAGGGATTCGCGCTTGATGGCAAACAGTGAACCACGTTTCGCGGCTATCTGGCGCTGGCATGCCATGGAAGAAACCGAGCACAAGGCCGTCGCCTTTGATGTCTATCGCCGGGTCGCCGGTGGCGGCATTATGGCGTATCTGCTGCGTTGTTTGGCGCTGATCTTGAGCAGTTCGTTGTTCATGTTATTCAGCAGCAGTATGCAAATTGGCATGTTGCGGCGAGAAGGGCGCCTATTTGATCTTCGGGGCTGGGGGCGCCTGATGAACTACCTCTGGGGGAGGCCTGGCCTATTGCGAGGCATCGTCTTTGAATGGCTCGATTTTTTTCGCCCCGGCTTTCATCCCTGGCATCACGACAACCGAAATGACTTGAAAACACTGAATCAGCTCGTCGAGGAAATCTCAACTTTTCAATAGCTTGGTGCAGGGTTTTAAGGTCGGCTTTAGCCTGAGTTTTACCTAACAAATTATTTAGTTAAATTTATTTGACATGGATTGATGTAACATAAATACTACATCAAAATATGTAACATAAAAAAATGACCCATTAATGAGGGAATTGTTATGACCATTCAGATTACCCCGGTGCTTCGTAATCTAGAGTTTAAATTGCCTGCCCACCGGATAGCGGATTGGCATGGCAAAGGTGTCCATGTCAGTCATTTCTTTAACGCGATGTCGCTATTCTTCCCTGACGGGGAGCGGTTCTTTATCGACAGCGTGCGTCACTATCGCAAGCAGATTACCGACCCCGCGCTGAAAGAGCAGGTTCGCGGTTTTATCGGCCAAGAGGCGATGCACGGTCGTGAGCACGAGGAATACAACCAGGCGCTGGCCTCTCGTGGAGTGCCGGTGGCGCGTTACCTCAGCATCATTCTTGGGTTGTTGAACTTCCTGCGTCGGTTTACGCCAAAGCGCGCGCAATTGGCTACGACCATTGCGCTGGAGCACCTTACTGCCATTATGGCGAATTCGGTCCTGCGAAACCCAAAGGTCTTAGAGGGCTCTGAAGAGCACTTCACCGCAATCTGGCGTTGGCACGCACTTGAGGAAACCGAGCACAAAGCGGTTGCCTTTGATGTCTTTCAGCAGGTGATCGGGCGTGGGCCTTTGGCTTATCTGGAGCGCTGTTTTGCTTTGCTGATGGCGACGTCCATTTTTTGGATTATGGTCATCCCTTTTCACCTGGCCATGGTGGCTCGGGAAGGGAAATTATTTGACCTGCGGGGCTGGTTTGGTGCCTTTAACTACCTTTGGATTTCTCCGGGCGCACTGCGCATTACCGTTCTGGAGTGGCTGGATTATTTCAAACCAGGTTTCCACCCTTGGGATCACGACAACCGTCAATACCTGTCAGGTGTCGACGCGGTTGTGGCTCAGGTTGAAGCCTTCTCTGCGGTGGAGAGCCGGGCGTGAATTCGCCCATTGCGGTGCCGGGATTAAATGCTGAGGCATTGCAGGAAGGCGCCTCGCACCTGGAAGCTCTGGTCAATCGCTACATGTCGACGTCGTTGGCCGAGCATGACACCGCACAGTTAGATAGATGGTTGCCGCTGCAATCGTCGCTCTGGCGGCGCTTGCAACCGCTAATGGGGGTGCAGGCGGGGCTGCAAACACGCTGTAAGCGTGTCGGCGATCACACCTTGAGTTTCTGGGAGGGGGGCAACCCCAAAGGGCCAACCCTGTTGTTGTTACATGGTTTTGGGGCGAGCAAAGAAAACTGGGCGTTTTTGGGCGGGCGCCTGAAGAGTCGTTTTCGGATTATCGCACCGGATCAGGCGGGCTTCGGGCGC
>JBFEVY010000123.1:0-9555 GCA_041546665.1 Spongiibacteraceae bacterium
GCAGTCAAAAAACAGCGTAAATGCTGGATTGACGCGCGCAGCCGCTGCTTAAGTCGCAATATGCTGGCCGATCGCTACCGTGAAGCCGAGTATCGGGAAGCTGAGCGGGTTGAACAAATCAACATGGATGACCTCAATAACCAGCGCTTTGTCTGGGCCAATACCCGCACCTCCTCTGAAATGGCATAAGACTTGCCTTTAATCCCATAGACACAAAAACCGGCAATAACGACAGAATTTTGCCGCTCTTTTATGTCGGTTTTCTTGGGATTACGGGATCGTTAAAAATGGCCAACTCCAGCATTTCTCATCGTGGTTTAAGTGACGCTGTCAATCTTTTCAATACGATGGTCAATGCCAAGGGCAGCACGCCCAAAACTCAGGATGACGAGAGTCACACACCCTTCAATGAATTAATGGGCGCGCGGCAAATCAGTTTGCTGGAGCCCGACGAACCCGGATTTCAACGATTGGAAGGGCGGGCATTGGCCGACCTCCACCGCAACGACGATGACCGCAGCGATAAGGCAGATGCCGCTGACGGTACTGTTTTACCAGGAGCCGAAGGGCATATCGTTAAGACATCCAGAGACGCTTCGTCCCCGGCCGGTGATTCGGCAGGAGTCAAAGTTTCCGAAACGCAGCGTGAGGAAGCCGCCGCTCAGGCCGATAATTTGTCGTTATTTGACGAGGATGCCTCTCTGGATGGCGATCTACAGAGTGTCGATAAAATGCTGGCAACATCCGCTTCGGGTCGTGGCAGTGAAAATTTTGGCTCGGCGCTTTCCGCTATCACCGATGGTAATCTGGCGATTCAATCTGGCCAGGCCGGAGATCTTGCTGACCTCGGCCTGGATTTGAGCAATCTCAGCCAACTCAAGGCGGCCACCACCTTGGGAGGTAGCGGTGATGCCAAGGGTATTCCCCAGTTTCATATTACTGAAAACGCATTGACCGACCCCGGCTGGGAGAAGGCAATGTCGGCCCGTATTGGCTGGATGAGCAGCCAGGGCGTACATAACGCCACACTGCGGTTAAACCCGCAGGAATTGGGCGGAATCCATATTCAGCTCAGTGTTGACGGTGACAGCGCCAATGTAAAATTCCAGACCGAGCACCGTGATACACGGGAAATGATTGAGCGGCTTATGCCGCGTTTACACGCCGCCTTCGAAGCCCAGGGTATTAAGCTGGAGGAAGCGCGGGTTAGCCACAATGCGCAGTTAAACAATGCCGGCGCGCAATTGGCGCAGCAACATTCGGGGCAGGCCCAGGGCGAGGGTGCTGCGGCTAGACAAACCGGTGATGCGACCCCGGATATTGTGGAAATCGAGCTGGATACGCCGCAGAGCGTGGTACTAAACTCCGGTGTCGATTATTACGCCTGAATGGCACCTATTTCTAACTAACACCCTCTTAATGCGGCTTTATGGCGCCTTGCTTTCGGGGTGGCGCTGCCCGGCTTTTACTTCGCCAAAAAATTGGCAAAACTCCAATTTTGTTACGTAACATGCTGTAAATTAAAGATAAAAATAAATGGTATGCGGATTGCAGTATCCCCTCTAGGAATGCCGAATTAGGCGGTTTATTGGCAGGTGTTAATACACGCGGGGACACACTGTAATGAAGAACAAAATCATCATGATATCGATCCAGGTCGTCATCCTCATTGTGGCTATTGGTGCGACCTGGTGGTTTACCAGTGGCAGCAAGCCGGATGAAGCCGCTGCCCCGGCGGGAAAACCTGGCGCGGTTGAAGAGAAAAAGCTCGCCCCGCCGGAATACATTTCAATGGCTCCGTCCTTTGTCGTCAATCTTCAGGGAGAGCGCCCGATGCGCTTTCTGATGGTCGAGGTGGAGTTGATGACGCGAAACAAAGACACGGTAGATCTGGTTAAAGAGTACCTTCCCAGCCTTCGGCATGAATTGAATATGTTGTTCAGCAGCCAGACGCGGGAAAGCATTGCCACGGTAGAGGCCAGAGAAGAACTTCAGAAAAGTGCGCTGAAAAAAGTCAACGCGTTGCTTAAGAAGGAAACCGGAAAAGGCAAGGTGGACGAAGTGTATTTCACGAAATTTGTGATGCAGTAAGGAGAGCCCATTGTGAGCGGTGTTCTCGATCCAGAAGAAATTGAAGCCTTGATGGCCGGCCAGCAGGATGACGCTGGCGATGGTAAATCTGGCAAATTCGATTTCGCACAACACGACTATGCGGTTCAGCGGCTGATCCCGACGCTGTCGATGATCCAGTCGCAGTTCGCGTCCAGCGTCCGTGACCAGCTTCGCGAGTTAGTGCCGACCGTGGATGCCGTGCGCACTGACCGCATCAGCGTAGTAAAGTTTGATGAGTTGCTCGGCACTCTGGAAGCGCCTTGCAGTATTTCAGTTGTGCGGGGTATGCCGCTCAATACCGGCCTGATTGTGGCCTTTGAATCCGATCTGGTTTTCCAACTTGTCGATATGTATTTCGGTGGCAGCGGCTCCAGTACTCTGGAAGGCCGCGAACAGCTTTCCTCGGCGGAATCCAATGTCATGGAAGCGTTGCATTTAAGCCTGCTGCCTGACATCGCCACTGCCTGGAAAGATGTCATGAAGGAGAAGCCCGAGCTGGCTTTATTGTGCAGTGATCCGCGTTTGCTGGACGGCTTTAACGAGGCAGACTCCTTTGTTGCAACACGCTTTGTGGTCAGCATCGGTGAGTTGAACGGTGGCTTGTGGTCGATTGTGCCATGGAGTGCGATCGACGCGGTCAGAGACAGTCTGGACAGCACCGGGCAGCTGCGTGGCGCCGGCCAAAACGAAGACTGGCAGGCAATGATGCAGCTAGGCCTTGAAGAGGCTCCGGTAGATCTGGTCGCCGCGCTGGCGGAAATTAAATTGCCGCTTAAAGACGTGGCCAAGTGGAAGCAGGGCGACATCATTCCCATACCCGTTGCCGATGAGGTGTTTATGCAAATCGACGGGAAAAAATACTATCACGCGCATATCGGCACGATCGACGGCAACCTGGCAGTGCGTATCGATGCGGCAATCGTCCGTCCGCCCAAATAGGGCAAAACCTAGGGTATAGCGCGATGAGTAATGACGATTCGAATACACCTCCCACAACAGAACCAGTAAAGAATTCGGCGATAGAAGCCATCCAACAGGGGATACAGAATATGACCGGCGAAATGACTCTCGACACCATCATGGACGTAAACGTCAATGTATCGGTAGAAGTAGGGCGTGCGCGGATGAGCATCCGGGAACTTCGCGAGTTGAATCAAGGCGCGATCATTGAACTGGATCGCGCAGCGGGGACACCACTGGATGTTCTTGTTAACGGCACTCTGGTTGCGCGGGGTGAAATTGTCGTGGTGAAAGACAAATTCGGCATCATGCTGACCGAAGTTGTTGGCGGTGCCGAGCGCGCTGAACGTTAAGCTACGGCCATGGTGATCGTGATGAAAAACCGAATCCTTCTAGCATTGCCAGGTTTGTTTCTCCTGACCGGACGCGTTTTTGCGGATGCCAGTCCCAGCGAAGTGCCTGCGGAACCGGTGGCATTGGCGAGTGCGACCCTGCGCCAGGGCAACCTCGGCGTGAGTGGTGCCGAAGTCAGTACCACCTTGCTGACGCTGATGACCATTGTTGGACTATTGTTCTTGGGTAGCTACTTGCTCAAGCGCTTTCGGGTCGTCAGTGGTCCGGCCAATCACGGCGTGAGTGTTGTGGGGCAGATCCCCATGAGTGTTAAAGAAAAACTGCTAATCATCCAGGTCGGGGACGAGAAGATTTTGGTGGGCAGTGCGGCGGGAAATATGCGCACTCTGCACCGTTGGGCCTCACCAGAAGAAGAACCACTGCCCAGCACCGAGTCACCGGTATTTGCCCGCTTGTTGCGGGCCAAGACCGCAGCGCCGGCACGCGGTAAAGAGGCCTCCGTATGAAGCGTTTCATAAACGGTATGCTGGTGCTGCTGGGATTACTTGCCTTCCCACTCGTAGTAGATGCCGCGCCTTTGGCTTTGCCCGCCGTTACCAGCACCGTAGGTGCAAATGGTGGGCAGGAATACAGCGTGTCCTTGCAACTGCTGGCAGTGATGACAGCACTGACCTTGTTGCCGGCGCTGTTGCTTGGTATGACGGCCTTTACCCGGATTATTATTGTGCTGTCGATTCTCCGGCAGGCATTGGGTACCGGCCAGACACCCTCTAATCAGGTGCTGCTGAGTCTGGGGCTGTTCTTGACCCTGTTCATTATGTATCCCGTTGGTGAGGTGGCATACAACGACGCGATCAAACCTTATATCGCTGAAGAAATGCCGTTCCAACAGGCTGTAGAAACCGGTTTCGCTCCCTTTCGCAATTTTATGCTCAGTCAAACGCGGGAAGAAGATATTGCCCGCTTTGCGGAAATTTCCGGCACGCCGGCTTTTGATCGCCCCGAGGACGTCCCGTTTTCCATCCTTATGGCGTCGTTTTTGACCAGCGAGCTCAAGACCGCGTTTCAAATCGCCTTTCTGCTGTTTATCCCCTTTGTGGTGATCGATCTGGTGGTGGCAAGTGTGTTGATGTCGATGGGGATGATGATGCTGTCACCGATGATGATTTCGCTTCCCTTCAAAATTATGTTGTTTGTGCTGGTTGACGGCTGGGGCCTGATTATGGGCTCGCTGGCGGCCAGTTTTTATCAGTGAGGACGCGCCGATATGACGCCAGATACCGTAATTGAGCTGGGCCGGCAGGGCATGAACGTAGTGGTGTTGATCTCGGCACCACTATTATTGTCGGCGCTGGCGGCGGGGCTGCTGATCGGTATGTTTCAGGCGGCCACCCAGATTCAGGATATGACCCTGAGCTTTATTCCCAAACTGCTGGTTTTGCTGGTGGCACTGGGGCTCTCCGGCCCCTGGATGTTGCAACACCTTGTCGAGTACACCCAGCGCTTGTTCGAGATGATACCGACCTTGGTCGGTTAAGAGGACACGGGGATGCATTTCACCGAGGCGCAAATCATGAGTTGGCTGGCCAGCGCCTGGTTGCCCTTTGTTCGCATTGGCGGTGCCATGATGACGGCGCCGCTGTTTAGTGCCAATTACATTCCGCGTCAGGCGCGATTGATACTGGCGTTATTTGTGACCGCAGCAGTGTTGCCGATGTTGCCGCCGCTGCCGGCAATCAATTTGTTGGGCATGGAGGCAGTGGTGCTTGCGGCTGGCGAGTTACTTCTCGGCCTGGCCATGGGCTTTATTATTCAACTCGTATTTGACGCCATTATTCTTGGCGGCCAGTTGATGGCAAATGGTATGGGGCTGGGGTTTGCGATGATGGTAGACCCACAGCGCGGTGTTCAGGTGCCGGTGCTTTCGCAATACCTGTTGATTCTGACCATGCTGTTATTCGTGGCGATGAACGGCCACCTCGATTTTCTAAATTTGCTGATCCAAAGTTTTCAATACTGGCCCATCGGTCACGCGGCGCCGGACGCGGACCAGCTTGGAGTCATTATCGTTTACGGTGCGGAGTTGTTCAGCGGCGCGATAAGAATCGCTATTCCCGCGATTATTGCCTTGCTGGTTGTGCAGCTCGCGGTGGGTGTAGTCAGCCGCGCGGCGCCGACCTTAAACCTGTTTGCGGTAGGTTTTCCGCTGGCGATGCTGGTGGGTTTTCTCGTGGTGGATCAGTTGGTGCCTAACCTATTGCCAGTGTTGTCGGCAATGATGGACACGGCGTTCGCTACAGTCCAAACCCTATTGGGCTTTTAACGGAGTTGGAGGCTGAGTAGACATGGCTGAAAACGAAGACGGACAAGAACGCACCGAAGAGGCGTCGGCAAATAAACTCGCCGACGCCAAAAAAAATGGGCAGGTGCCGCGCTCAAAGGAACTGGCGACCATGGCGGTTACGGTGTCTGGCGCGGTGACTTTGCTGGCAGTGGGGGGCAGTGTGGCGGACGGTATGTTGAATCTGATGCGCCGCGGACTTTCCACTGATTACCTGGTGCGCAGTGAACAGATTGATTTACCCGGTAAATTTTATGAGCTATTGCTCAGTGGCTTGGTGGTGATTTGGCCGCTGTTGCTGGTCGCCATCATTGCCGCGATTCTGGCCAATACCATAATGGGTGGCTGGACCTTTAATCTCAGCGCCAAGCTGGATCGACTGGATCCTATCAAGGGAATGGCAAAGGTCTTTTCCGTGCGCAGCCTGGGTGAACTGGCAAAAGCGATCATGAAGATGTCGTTTATTGGCTTTGCGGCGTGGTTGCTGCTGAAAATGCTGGCCAGCGATATTCTCGCCCTGGGCATTCAGGATCCCGCCGAAGCCATCGTCAACAGCAGTTCTTTGCTGGGTTGGTTTTTTTTGTATGTCAGTCTTCCGCTGGTGGTGATTGCCGCAATCGATGTGCCCTGGCAGATGTGGAACTACAAGAAGGAACTGCGCATGACAAAGCAGGAAGTCAAAGACGAGTTCAAGGAATCCGACGGTAGGCCCGAAGTGAAGGCCAAGCTGCGGGAAATGCAACAGGCGGCAGCAAACCGTCGGATGATGGAAAAAGTACCTACCGCCGATGTGGTCATTACCAACCCCACACACTTCGCGGTTGCCTTAAAGTACGACGAGGCGAATATGCGTGCCCCAACACTGGTTGCGAAAGGGGCTGATGTACTCGCCGCAAAAATTCGCGAAGTCGCCGGGGAAAATGGTGTGGCGATAGTGGAATCACCACGGTTGGCGCGGGCGGTTTACGCGAGTGTCGACCTGGACGCAGAGATTCCCGGCGGCTTGTACGTCGCGGTGGCGCAGATTCTGACCTATGTCTACCAGCTGCGCAGCTGGCAAACCATGGGTGGCGATTTTCCTGAGGCGCCAAAACCTCAGGTTGATGATGTGTATCTTAAAAACCTTTTATAGCGCTGGTTTTTCCAGCCAACTGTAGTGAGACATTGAAATGGCGACACAGACGATGACAATGCCATCCTGGGCCAGAAATATCAGTTCCAGCGGGGTGGGCGTGCTCAGCCTGTTGATGGCGTGCCTGGGCATGTTGGTCATTCCCTTGCCGCCGTTTTTGCTCGACTTACTGTTTACTTTCAATATTACTTTGTCGCTGGTCATTATTCTGGCGGTTATCTACATCGAAAGACCCATTGATTTCTCGGTGTTTCCCACCGTTTTGCTGTTGGCGACATTGCTTCGTTTGTCGCTTAATGTGGCGTCCACCCGCGTGGTACTACTTGAGGGGCACGCTGGCCCGGGCGCGGCGGGTAGGGTGATTGAATCCTTTGGTGAATTTGTTATTGGCGGCAACTACGTCGTCGGGATCGTCGTGTTTATTATCCTGGTGGTGATCAATTTCGTGGTCGTCACCAAGGGCGCAGGCCGGGTGTCGGAAGTGACGGCGCGTTTTACCCTTGATGCGATGCCCGGCAAGCAGATGGCCATTGATTCCGATTTGAATGCTGGCCTGCTCACCCAGGAACAGGCCAGCCAGCGCCGTGAGGAGGTTCGCACCGAGGCAGATTTCTACGGTTCAATGGATGGTGCGAGTAAGTTTGTGCGCGGTGACGCCGTCGCCGGGATTCTAATTCTGTTTATTAACGTGATCGGCGGCCTGGGTGTGGGTATGTCTCAGCACGGTCTGAGTTTTGAACAGGCCATGCATAACTACACGCTGCTGACGATTGGTGATGGCCTGGTTGCCCAATTGCCTTCATTGCTGCTTTCCACTGCGGTGGCCATTATCGTTACCCGTATTTCTCGATCTCAGAATATGGGCCAGCAGGTTACCGGGCAAATGTTTGCCAACCCCCAGGTGCTGTATTTAACCGCGGTCATTCTCGGGTTGATCGGGGTGATTCCCGGCATGCCTAACGTGGTATTCCTGCTTCTGGGTGGAACCTGCGCTGCGGGTGGCTGGCTGATCCAGCAACGCCTGCGCACCCACCCGGAAATCGTGGAAGAACCCGATGAGGAGCCAGCGGCGGCAGCCCGTGCCAATGAGCCCGCGGAATTAAATTGGGAAGAAGTCACCCATATGGATGTGGTGAGCCTTGAAGTAGGTTACCGGCTGATTCCGCTGGTGGATCGCAATCAGGGCGGCGAGCTGATTAACCGGATTACCGGCGTTCGGAAGAAAATGTCCAAGGATCTTGGATTTCTAATCCAGCCGGTACATATCCGCGACAACCTGGAACTCTCGCCGGCTACCTACCGTATCCAGTTGCTGGGCGATACTGTTGCCCAGGGCGAAATTCAGGCGGGCAAGGAGCTGGCCATTAACCCCGGTGGCGTTCAGGGCGACTTGCCCGGTGTGCCTACCCGGGATCCTGCTTTTGGCATGGAAGCGGTGTGGATTGACCCCGCGCAGCGCGATTACGCCCAAACCCTGGGTTATACCGTTGTGGATAGCTGTACCGTTATTGCCACCCACCTGAGCCAGGTCATCAAACAACACGCCCACGAATTACTGGGCCACGAAGAAGTTCAGCAATTGCTAGACCGACTAAAGAGCACCGATCCCAAACTGGTTGAAAGTCTCGTACCCCAGCAACTGCCACTTAGTGTGGTGGTGAGAGTGCTGCAAAACCTGCTTAAGGAAAATGTCTCGATACGTAGTATCCGCATGATCGCCGAATCTTTGGCGGAGCAGGCGCCAAGAACTAAGAACCCTGACGAATTATTGGAAGGGGTAAGGGTTGCGTTGGGGCGAATGATTGTCCAGGAAATCAACGGCTTAGATGAAGAGTTAGCTGTTGTTGCGTTGGATCCTGAGATGGAACAGATGTTGCAGGATATGGTTCGAGGAGGGCCGGGAACCATTGGTTTGGAACCTGGCATGGCTGAGCGGCTTCAAACTCAGTTGGCGGAATTCTGTCAGCGTCAAGAAGTTGCCGGTCAGGCCGCAGTAGTGTTGGTATCTCCTGCGATACGCGCTTGGTTATCACGTTTTACCCGGCGCAGCGTCCCGGGGTTGACGGTGTTGTCCTATAACGAAGTACCGGAAAGCAAACAAGTAACATTGCTTTCTACCATCGGCCAACAGGCGCGTTTGAATTGATTTTGTGACGGTTTGCCGTCGCTGGAGCTGAAAGATGAATGTAAAGAAATACCGCGCGGCGGATAGCGACCAGGCAATGCGAATGATTCGCCTGGCACACGGTGCCGATGTCGCTATTCTGGATTGCTACAGCGTGCCCGGCGGTGTTGAAGTGGTTGTCAGCCTGGATGACCTTCCGGACAGCAACCCGGCGCCAGCATCGTTTTCTGCCCAGCTCAATGCTCTGACCGGGAAGCGGGATAGCGCACCGGCGGGCGTTAATGATTTTGATAGCCCCTTAATCCGTTCCCGCGAGCAGGTGGCAGCACGTCAGGCTGCGGAAACTGAAGCTCCGGCACCGCGTCTGGCCTGGTCTCAGGACGAAGAATTACTGACCATGAAGCGCGAACTCGCCGCGATGAAATCCATGCTGCTTGACCAGCTCAAAGGTCAGGACTGGCAGCAGGCAGATCAGCGCGCACCGCAACAGCGGGGGCTAAACCGGTTTATGGCGGCCATGGATATCGACCC
>JBFEVY010000145.1:0-8623 GCA_041546665.1 Spongiibacteraceae bacterium
GATCGTGTTCCCGCGTTTCCCTCCGAGGTCGCTCGCGCGATCATCGAAAGAGAGCTGGGACGGACGATTTCCCAAGCCTTTAGAAGCTTCGACGACAGGCCACTGGCATCGGCGTCCATTGCCCAGGTTCACGCGGCGCGACTGGTGTCTGGCGAGGATGTGGTTGTCAAAGTGCAGAAACCCGGGGTGCAGGCGGTACTGACAACTGATATGAACGCGGTATACCTGTTGACGCGATTGCTTGAGCTGATTATGCCTAATACTGACCGCGATGCGGTGGCGGGCTTGGTCGCTGAAATGTACCAGTCGATGATCGATGAATGCGATTTTCTTAAAGAAGCGGATAACCTGAGGCAGTTTCGGCGTTTTCTGCAGGAGTCCGGAAATACCCAGGTTGTCGCGCCCAAACCCTATGAGCGTGCGTCGGGCTCCAGGGTGCTGACCATGGAACGATTCTACGGTCGGGCGATCACCGATCAATCAATCTCCAACTTGCCCTTTGACCCCTCGGTCAGTTTGTTTAATGCGCTCAATACCTGGTTTGCCAGTCTGACGCAGTGCCCTTTCTTTCACGCTGATTTACACAGCGGCAACCTGCTGGTGTTGGATGATGGCCGTGTCGGGTTTATCGATTTCGGCATGGTGGGACGGATACAACCCGAAGCTTGGCAAGCCATGTTTTCCCTGTTTACGGCAATCAGTCAGCAGGACTACCGGAGTATGGCGGTGTCGATGGTGGCCGTTGGTATTACCCGGGAAAAGGTGGATGTCGATGCACTCGCTCAGGACATTCGCAATGTGTTCGAGGGCCTGGACAAGTTTGACGCAATGATCGGCTTTGACGGTCAGGATGGTCTGGCAAACGCCGGGGAGGGCATTAACGCCCTGCTTAGCGAATTGGGGAATATCGCACGTAATTACGGTATTCGGTTTCCGCGGGCGTTTACAATGTTGATGAAGCAGTTTCTATATTTTGACCGATACGTTGACATGCTGGCGCCCGGTGCGGATATCTTCCATGATGATCGCATCGATTTAGGCCGATTTTGATAGGTGGGGGTAGGTAGTTAACACAGTGTTTCTTAAGTCTTTCTGAGTGATAAATTACCCGTTAGGAACATTTAAGCCGATTGTGTAACGTTGCCGGCGGAATGGCGTACAAGGCTTGGTACGGGCATCCCATTGTGATGAGGTTAAAAAATGACAGAGGGGCAAGCGGGTTTGGATGACGATGATCTGTCGTATCTAGCGCCCGAGTCGTCTGCGGATGCTGATCTTATAAATGTGCAGCGCAGTGCTCCCGGGCAACAATATTGGAAAGTGCTCCTCGTTGATGACGAGGAGGAGATTCATATTGTCACGCGGTTGGCATTGCAGGATTTCAGCTTCGCCGGGCGCCATCTCGAGTTCACCAGTGCCCACTCCGGGGCAGAAGCGAAGCAGCTGATCAAAGAAAATCCCGATACCGCAATTATTTTGCTGGATGTCGTGATGGAAACTGACGATGCCGGGCTGGAAGTCGCACGCTATATTCGGCAGGAACTTGGCAATCACTTCGTCCGCATTATTCTCCGCACCGGTCAGCCGGGGCTGGCACCTGAGCGCCGGGTGCTCAAGATGTACGACATCAATGACTACCGTGCAAAAACCGAGCTGACTCAGGATCGAATGTTCTCGGTGATCTATACGGCGTTGTCTTCCTACCGGGACCTTATTGCCCTGGCACGCAGTCGCCATCAGTTGATTGGTTTGGTGAATGAAATCGAACAACTGTCCCATCTCGCCGCGCGGGATTTACAGTTGCCGCTGAATAATGCCATTAATTCGGTTCGCAAGCTGGGCAATCAGTCGGCTGAAATTCAGCCGCCGGCGGTCGCAGAAGAGGTTAAGGAACTTCGGGACAGCGTTTATGCCATGCAGTCGGCGCTGAACAAACTCGTCGCACTCACCTCGGTGGGACGGTTTAATGAATCCCGGGAAATGGTTGATTGCAACGCCTTGATGAACGATGTGATCAAAAACCTCGAGTCACAGCTGCAGGCCAGTCAGGCCAATTTGCACTGTGAACCGCTGCCGACGGTGTATGGTTGTCGGCGTCAGCTGGTACAGCTTTTCCAGAATTTGATCAGCAATGCGATCCAGTATACCGAGGGGCGCGCGCCGGATATTTTTATTAATGCGGTTACGCATGAGCGCAATTGGTTGTTTTCCGTCACTGACACCGGTGTGGGGATCAGCCCCGAGCGTCATAGCAGTGTGTTTAACCTGTTTCACCGGGATACCGGAGGTACAGGACAAGAGCCCCAATCCGGCGTTGGGCTGGCAATTTGCGAAAAAATCGTACGCTGGCACGGCGGCCGTATCTGGCTGGAGTCAGAGCTGGGTAAGGGCTCTACGTTTTACTTCACGCTTCCACTTGACGAGTAGGGCAGAGTTCCCGTGCTTGCGCAAAATCCGCTTTGTGTAGTTCTCTTTCCAGAGACCTTACGTCGTTCAGACTGTTTTCACTCAGGGTGGCGCGATGAACGGTAATGCAATGTTGCAGCATTTTCGATTCCCGCTGTTTGGCACCCGCTTGAACGGCGAGATCAGCTATATGAATTTGGCCGCTGAGCGCTTTCTCGGTGCTTCACTAAGCAGGCTGGATGGTTTGCCCATTGAGGCGGTTTTGACGTTGGTGCTCAATGGTGGTGGGGTGATGGGCTCGGCGGACCTTGCTCGACTGGTTGAAGGTGAGAGTACCGTTGTTGTTACGACACCAGAAAATGGGGATACCCCATCACAGGATTTTTTAATTTCGGTGTCGCCGGTGGAAGACGATGCCGGGGAGCGCTGCGGGTATACGATTGCCCTGACCAGTTATACCGATATTCCCGATGCGCTCGGTCATCATCTTCGCTCCCGGCTTGATCCGCTTACTGAGTTATTGGGTCGAAAAGAATTTGAACGCCGCCTGGAAAATCTCGTTAACGACGCGGCAATCAGTTCCAGAACCCATGCTTTACTCAATATCGACATCGATCAATTCAAGTTGATCAATGACATTCGGGGACATGTTGCCGGGGATAATCTCATCAAGCAGGTTGCCGAGTTGCTGAACAAGGAGCTGTATTCCGGTGACACCCTTTGCCGGCTTGGTGGCGACGAGTTCGGCATTTTGCTAAGTAATGTCGACCAGTACGAGGCCCGGTCGGTGGCCAGTCGTCTGGTGAAGGTCGTAAAGCGAATGGATTTTGTGTGGGACGGTATTTCCCACAGCGTTTCGATCAGCGCCGGTGTAGTGTTGATTGATGAAACAAGTCAAAGTCGCGAACGGGTGATGAGCCAGGCAGATATCGCCGTGTATTCGGCCAAGGAAGAGGGCCGGGGCAAAGTTCATGTTTACGATGTCAGAGATAACCAGCTCGGCCGAATGCGGGACGATATGGAAGCGGTGCAGCAGATAAATGTGGCACTGGAGCGGAATGATTTTATGCTGGTTGAGGAGAAGATCATACCGCTCTCCGTCACGTGCAGTCCCGATGCGCGCTATGCCGAGTTATTGATCAGAATGTGTCGCGACGGCAAGGTTTTGAGCCCTGGCTACTTTATGCCGGCTGCGGAGCGTTTTGGCTTGATGCCGCAAATCGATCGATGGGTACTCGAGACCTTTGTGCGATACGCGGAAGGCCACCCGGAACTCAATGACAGCGATGCGATGTTTTCGATCAACCTTTCCGGACAGTCACTGTGTCAGGAAGCGTTTTTGGAGTTTGTGTATCGAAAACTGGAGCGCAGCCGTTTTAATCCGGCCTTGGTGTGTTTTGAGATTACCGAAACCGTGGCGATTCGCAATTTCCAGTTGGTGAAGGACTTTATCAGTCGGGTGCACGGCCTGGGTGGACGCTTCGCACTTGATGATTTTGGTACGGGTATGTCGTCCTTCGGCTATCTTCAGGAGCTGCCCGTTGATTTTGTCAAAATTGACGGGATGTTTGTGCGAGATATGGACAAAGACCCGGTACACGAAGCGATGGTGCGCACGATCAACGATATCAGCCACGTGCTTGGCAAGAAAACGATTGCTGAGTTTGTTGAGCGCGAGGAAATTGCCGAGCGCCTCAAAGAGTTAAAAGTCGACTATTTTCAGGGGCATATCTATGGTGCCCCCCAGCCTTTAATCCCCCAATAGCGGCTTACGCCCGCGAAAGCTAATCTTATTGCATGAGGTACCGCTGATTGTAGTGGTCGATGCGCTCAGGAATTGATATAAGTTCTGCTGCATTTTAATACGGTTGTAGGAATAACTGTGTTAGCGCAAGGGTAATGATGATAAAAGCGTCGGACAGGGACAGAAAATACCTATGTTTATGACCAAACAGTGCAAGAAAAAAATGGACAGCTTTTTCCGGGCGGCGCCGGTCGACAGCAATTTAACGCCGATTACCAGAATTGATCCCAAGGAGAAGCCCGCCAAGCCACTGGGGGTGGATCCGGAAACGATTGACACTATTTGGGGGCACGCGGAGGATGTCTATCGTTCCGGCATGCACCCGATGATCAGTATTTGTCTGCGTCGACACGGCGAGATTCTGTTGCACCGGAGCCTGGGCTATTCCCACCGGGTCGGTACATCAGAAGCCAAAGTGGCCGAGCTCGATACGCCGGTCTGCCTGTTCTCCGCCTCAAAGGTTGTTGCCGCTGTATTGATGCACAAGCTGGCTGAGGACGGCAAGCTGGATATGCTCAATCCTGTGAGCTACTACCTGCCTGAATTTGCCCAGGCGGGAAAAAACAATATTACGATTTATCAGTTATTGTCACATCGCGCCGGTGTGCCAGGTATTTCCAAGGATGTGCCTATCGAGGTGCTGTACGACCACGATAAGGCCCTCGACTATATCTGCCGCCAGGAGGCGCTGGACACCGATGGCAGGGTAGTGGCCTATCATGCGCTCACCGCCGGCTTCATCATGACGGAACTGGTAAAGGTCACCACTGGGCTGACAATGAACGAATACCTTGATGAGGTCATTCGCAAACCGATGGGGATGAAATATTTCCGCTATGGTATGGCCGAGGACGAAAAGTCCCTGGCGGCGGAAAATGTGCTTACCGGCGCCTCGAACCGCGGACCGATGGGCCGGCAGATTTCAAAGGTCCTCGGGGTTGAGGTGGATGAGAGTATTGCGCTGTCGAACTCAGATGCCTTCCTGAGTGCGGCGATTCCCTCGGGTAATCTCTACGCCACGGCGGAAGAGGCCAGCCGATTTTTCCAGATGCTGTTGCAGCAGGGCCGCTGGCAGGATCAGCAGATTCTGTCGCCCTTGTCTGTGGGGCGCTTGACTCGGGAAGCAGGGCGTCCCCAGTTTGACCGCTCACTGATCGTGCCAATGCGCTACAGTGCCGGGACCATGCTGGGAGGCCGCTATGTCGGGCTGTACGGCCGCCACACCCCCTATGCTTTTGGGCATCTGGGCTTTTCCAACGTAGTGTGTTGGGCGGATCCCGAGCGGGATATCGCGGTGTCGATACTAAACAACGGCAAGCCTGTTATTGGCAGCCATCTGGTCGCTTTTTTGAAATTGCTGGATTCCATCAGCCAGGGGTGCTCCCGTTGTGTTGATATTGATCAACACCATCGCAAGATGATGGGGCGAGAGCTTACAGCGTAGTCGAGATATGGTATTACCGAAGGCGGCCGGCGGATATTTCCTATGGCCAAGCTCCTGACATTTCGATACAGTTGTAGAACACCGTGTTTCTAAAATAGACAGAGAACTGGCTATATCGTGAAAAATCTCGAAAAGAAATTGGATAATGCAAAGAGTTACGACGAGTGGCGCGAGCTCGCGTTGGAGCACGACCGTAACTCTGGGCGAGAGCACTGGAAAAAAGTTGATAAAACAGGACTTTATGACTACGCCTCGATTCGCTCCCGAATTGAGCGTTTGCGCTACTTTCGAGAAAACAACGACAATATTGGCCTGCTTTTTACCCTGAATGAAGGGATTCACGGCAATATGGGCGGCATGGGCAAGCCGGTGCTGTATTCCCGGGCGAAGTTTGGCACCAAGCAGCTTATTCACAGCTACGTAGACGAAATTACTGATGCTCTGGATCATCTGGCCCAGCTGGATGTTGATAGTCCGGGGTTTGTAGAAAGGCTCGACTTTTTCCGCCGCGCAAGCAAGTGTTACGGGCGTTCGGCACTGATGTTGAGTGGCGGTGCCATACTGGGCAATTTCCACGTCGGTGTTGTTAAATCGCTTCTTGAGCAAGGCTTGTTGCCCGATGTGATTTCCGGTGCCAGTGCCGGTTCTTTGATCGCCGGCGTGCTCGGTACCCGCACAGATGAAGAATTGCGCTACTTTCTGGATCCGGACCACCTGCGCAAAGAGCTGGTTCAGGAAGTCGACATGGTCAAAAATGGCCTTGCCAACGGCCGGCCGCGAATCAATCACCGCATGCTCAAGGAGAAGATTGCTAAACTGATTCCGGATATGACCTTCCAGGAGGCCTATGAGAAGACCGGTCGCCATATTAATATTTCGGTATCCCCTTCAGACGTGCACCAGACCTCCCGTTTGTTGAACGCAATTGCTTCCCCCAACGTCTATATTCGCAAAGCGGTATTGGCCTCCTGCGCGGTGCCGGGCGTCTTCCCGCCGGTAATGCTGGAAGCCAAGAATGTTCACGGGCATCCGCAGCCCTATCTGGCGACGCGTCGCTGGATTGATGGTTCGGTCAGTGATGACCTGCCGGCCAAGCGTCTGGCGCGGATGTATGGGGTGAACCACTTTATTGTCAGTCAGACCAACCCCCTTGTGTTGTGGATGGTCCGCGATCACAAGGCTGATAATTTTGGTCTGATTAACTCGGTCCGCCACGTCAGCATGAAGACCATGAAAGAGTGCGTAATGATGGGTAATAACCTTGTGCAGCGCTATTTCAAAGGGTCGCCCAGTGTGCGGCGTTTGGCGAATATGACAAAAGCACTGGTCAGCCAGGAGTACACCGGCGACGTTAACATTATTCCTCGTTATCGTTTCTTTGATCCGCGCAAGCTGTTGCACGAGATCACCGAAGAACAACTGATGTATCTTATCGGTGAAGGTGAGCATGCTACCTGGCCGAAAATCGAGATGATCAGGACCAGTACCAAGATCAGCCGCAAGCTGGCGGAAATCCTGGACGCCTATGAGCTTGAGGAGCTCAACCGGCTGGGTAAATCACATCATTTGGGGGCCGATATGCCTCAGCGCAAGGCGCGTAGCGCCTGAGTGCATTGATCTCGTTTTCGTAAAGGCCCATTCTGGGCCTTTTTTTATGCCTGTGTTGGACGTAAGTTTTCCCAAGGAGATCTTCTTGAATACCCGTGGGGGTATAGGTATTCTAGCACTGGTTTTTATATGCCCTTAAAGGGGTGGGAGAATAAACATGGTAGAAGCAACAGCATTTGAGCCGGTCGCGGCGATCGGCGGAGGCTTGATGATTGGGGCGTCGGCACTGCTGCTGATGTGGTCTGTGGGTCGGATCGCCGGAATTTCCGGTATTGCTGCGGGCGCGATACTGGAGCGGGGCGATGAGCGTCACTGGCGGATGTATTTTATCGGTGGCTTGTTTCTGGGGAGCTTCCTGGTAGCAATGTTGACCGGGTCTCTGGACGGAGTGCAGAGCGCGGCGTCAACGCCGTTGCTGGTTGTTGCCGGGCTGCTGGTCGGTATCGGGACGCGCCTGGGCTCGGGTTGTACGTCGGGACATGGGGTGTGTGGAATATCGCGCTTTTCACTGCGTTCGGTGGTTGCAACATCAACCTTTATGCTTAGCGGTTTTGTTACTGTATTTGTGCTTCGCCACTTATTGGGAGAAGGGCTGTGAGAAATATTTATATTGTTGCTGCCGGTATGCTGTTTGGTGGGGGGATTGCGATTTCCGGTATGGGTAACCCCGCGAAAGTACAAAATTTCCTGGACTTGTTTGGCCAGTGGGATCCGAGTTTGGCCCTGGTGATGGGCGGTGCTCTGCTCGTTACCACACCCGGTTTTCGTTACATTTTACGACAGGGTAAGCCGGTATTCTCTGCGGACTTTTCCCTGCCGACGCTGAAGAATGTGGATGCGAAACTGGTAGCCGGTGCGGTGATGTTCGGAATCGGTTGGGGCGTCAGCGGTTTGTGCCCGGCTCCCGCGTTGGTGGCACTGTGGACGGGGATTGGTGGCTTTTTTGTCTTCGCGCTTTCCATGTTCGCCGGGATGTTTTTGTACCGTCAATTTTGGGAACCGAAATAATCCATTTAGACCAGCGATTTGGTGAATTTTATTACCGCGGTCTTCAATGGCTGCGGTACACTTTCTCTCCTAATGCATAATCTGGTTTCAGCCGGGTTATAACAATAAAACAGCTTTTTAGGAGACACCTTCCATGACGGTAAAATTCAGCTTTGATCACGATATCGAAACCGTGGCAGATACCCTGTTTGACCCCGAGTTTCGGGTTGAACGCTGCGCCGCACTGAACGAAAACAATGCTGAGTGTGAAGTTGATGGCGACGACGACAATGTTGAACTGACCATGACCAGGGACGTGACCCGGGAGTTGCCATCAGTGCTGAAAAAAGTTTTCACGCCAGTGCAAACCCTAA
>JBFEVY010000151.1:0-8434 GCA_041546665.1 Spongiibacteraceae bacterium
CACGTCGGCAGTGAACAGCGGGGTTTGGCCTTCGCGGGCAATCGGGGTGTCAGCGTCGTCAGTGTTGACGATTTCCAGGCTGCCGTCGCTGTTTTTTACCAGCCAGGTCCAGCCGGAACCGAAGTTGCCAACAGCGCTGGCGTTGAAAGCGGCTTTGAATTCGTCAAAGGAGCCGAATCTAGCGTCGATGGCCGCTGCCAGTTCGCCAGTAGGGGCGCCGCCGCCATTGGGGCTCAGGCTGTTCCAGTAAAAGGTGTGGTTCCATACCTGGGCGGTCTGGTTGAACAAGCCGCCAGTAGCGCTTTTGATGATTTCTTCGAGGGATTTGCTTTCGTTATCAGTGCCCGCAGTCAGCTCGTTGAGTTTGGTGACGTAGGCGTTGTGGTGTTTGCCGTGGTGAAACTCCAGAGTCTCGGCAGAGATGTGGGGTTCCAGGGCGGTTTTGTCGTAGGGCAAGCTGGGTAATTCAAAAGCCATTGATCTATCTCCTGATCGGTTTTGGGGTTAAATCCTTTGGGAAGTGGTGTTACCTGACTTCCGCTTCGTTTTTTATATGGGGGCTATCTCACCTTCGTACCTCGTCCTGAAAGCGTATTCAGGGCCAAGCAAGTTCAAGGCCAGCGCCACCCGCCGAGTTGTTGCCAGCGATTGACAATAGTACAAAACAGTTCAGCGGTCTTCAGTGAATCATAGGCCGCACTGTGTGCCGAATTATTGTCGAATTCAATATCCGCAAGTTGGCAAGCCCGGGCCAGTACAGTATGGCCATAGGCCAGGCCGGACAAGGTCGCGGTATCCATTACGGAGAAGGGGTGAAACGGATTCCGTTTAATCCCGCTCCGCGCGACGGCGGCCATGACAAAGCCGAGGTCGAAATGAGCATTGTGGCCGACCAGAACGGCTCTGGTACAGTCGTTGGCCTTGACCTGTTGGCGAATTTTTTTCATTAACTCGCCGATCACCGTGACCTCTTTTTGCGCCTCGCGATCAGGATCGTGGGGGTTGATGCCGGTAAATTCAAGGGCGGCGGGGTCGAGATTTGCTCCTTCGAAGGGCTCTACGTGGTAACAGAGCGTTTCGTCGGGTTCGAGTTGGCCGGCGTCGTCCATACGCAGCAGGGTGGCGGCGATTTCCAGAATGCCATCGGTCTGGCTGTTGAAGCCGCCGGTCTCTACGTCGATAACAACAGGTAAAAAGCCGCGGAAGCGCTGTGCAATCATTGCTTTATTTTCGTCAAATTGCAGGGCCAATTTAGATGACCCGCCACTGTAGGTTTTCGCCCGCGCGCAGTGGACGAAGTTTGTCCTCTCCCAGGTTCAGGCTGCTTGGTGCCAGCCAGGCTTTTTTCTCGAGGGTGATTGTATCCTCGTTTCGGGGCAGGCCATAGAAGTCGGCGCCGTAAAAGCTGGCGAAGGCCTCCAGTTTGTCCAGGGCATTGGCCTGGTCAAAGGCCTCGGCGTACAGCTCAATGGCGGCGTAGGCGGTATAGCATCCCGCACAGCCGCAGTCGGTTTCCTTGCGGGTCTGACTGTGGGGCGCGGAGTCGGTGCCCAGGAAGAATTTGGGATTGCCCGAGGTGGCAGCGGCAATCAGGGCCTGCTGGTGGGTGTTGCGTTTGAGAATGGGCAGGCAGTAGTAGTGGGGGCGAATTCCCCCAGCGAGCATATCATTGCGGTTGTACAGCAGGTGATGGGCGGTAATGGTCGCGGCGACAGTTGCCGGGGCGCTTTCGACAAAGCGAACGGCATCTGCGGTGGTGATGTGCTCCAGGACGACTTTCAGCGCGGGATGGCGCTCGATAATGCCCCGCAGGTGGCGCTCGATAAACACGGCCTCGCGATCAAAAATATCGATTTCGGCATCGGTCACTTCGCCGTGAACCAGCAGCGGCAGTTGGTGCGTCGCCATGGCGGCGTAAATGTGGTCCAGCTTGCCCGGGTCAGTGACACCCGCATCGGAATTGGTGGTGGCGCCGGCGGGGTAGAGCTTGGCGGCGTAGACCAGGTCTGATGCGGCGGCTGCGGCGATATCCTCTTCCGTGGTGTTGTCGGTGAGGTAGAGCACCATCAGCGGTGTGAAGTGAGTGTCTGCTTCCGGGCGGGCGCTGACAATTCGTTGATAATAGGCGGTGGCGTCTTCCAGCGTGCGCACGGGCGGTGTGAGGTTGGGCATCACGATTGCGCGGCCGAAATAGCGGCTGGCATCGGCAACAGTGTGTTCAAGTGCCTGGCCATCGCGAAGGTGGATGTGCCAGTCGTCGGGGCGGGTAATCTGGAAGGACTGCATGCTAAGGCCTTGGAAAATCAGAGACGAAATGCTACAGGAATCAGCCTGTTGATAAAAGCCGCATCCCCATGATGGCGGCTACAGGCGCGGGTATTTTCCCGCATTGGGCCGGCGGCGGATAGGCTTTGGTAAAAAAAAGCCCGCCGGCACGGGAGGGGCGCGGCGGGCAGGCTGGCCCGAAGCCGGTATGGCCGGAGCCAGGAGACTCTCAGTTTATGGCGAGATCCCCTTTTGCTTTGGCGGTTGCCGAGGGAAGTTCGATTTCTTTGTCATTCAGTTCAAGAAAGTGCGGCCCGATGCCGCGGATCTTGAGCAGGTCCTCGCGGGTCTTGAATGGCCCGTGTTTCTCTCGGTAGGTAATAATGGCTTCCGCCCGGCGCGGCCCTACACCGCGGAGTTCCTGCAGTTCGATGGAGGACGCGGTGTTGACGTCCATGGCGAAGACAGCGTTAAGACCGGCCAGAAATACGGCCAGGCAGAGGAAGAGTTGTGTCGAAAGGTGGCGGATTGGGTTTTTCATCGTCATAAGTCCTTTTTCGGTGATGAAGGATGCTGAGATCCGGAATAGCCCCGCTGACGTCCCTCGCGGGGTTGCTGAGTGAGAGTCTGAGGCGACTTACCACACCAAGCCTTGTCAGATTAGTCGAAGTATGGAATTTTCGCCACGGGGGCAGATGAGAATTTCCCAAATTGAGAAGCACGTCCCTGTGCTATCGGGAAATAGTGCCTAGCGAACCTTGATTTCGGTCCACAGGCGATTCTGGAAGCGCCGTTGTTTCGCGGTGCGTGCGGCGATGGTTTCCAGTTTTTGCTGTTGCTGTGTATCTGGAAAGATCGCTGCAATTGCCAGAATTTCGGGCTGAATGAATGCGCGAGCAGCACCGTTGGGGTTGCCGGTACCGATTTCGTTGGTCAGTTCGGCGGCATTTTCCGGCGCCATCATAAAGTTGATGAACTGGTGGGCCAGCTCGGTGTCCCGGGCCTTGTTAGGGATGACCATATTGTCGAGGGCCAGCACTGCGCCCTGGACCGGTAACGCAAAATTGATACTGAAATCCCGGCCGGCGTCGATGGCATCGGCCCGTGCCTGGAACATGTCGCTGGAGTAGCCGTGGGCGACCCAGATGTTGCCGACAGTTAACTCTTTGATATAGCTGGAAGAGTTAAATGCCGCCCAATAAGGTTTGGCGGTCAAGATCGCCTGTTGCGCCGCCTTGAGGTGCTTCTCATCGGTGTCGTTGATGGTATAGCCAAGATAGAGCATAGCCGCCGCCATCAGCTCTTCGGAATCGTCCATTACCGTCACTTTGCCTTTGAGCTTTTCCAGCACAGCGGGGTCGAAAATCACCGACCAGTTGTCGGCCTGGATGCCGAGTTCCTTGAAACGGGTTTCGTTGTAGCCGATCAGCGTGGTAGTGAAGGCGTAGGGCACCGAGTAGGTATTGCCGGGGTCGTAGCTCTTGTTCATAAAGCCGGCAGCCATATTGCTGATATTACTGAGTTTTGCTTTGTCCAGCGGCTGGAGGAAGTTCTGGGCAATCAATGCCTCAACCGCATTTTGGGTGGGGATGACAACGTCGTAGTCAGCGGCGCCGGCTAGCAGCTTGGCCATCATTTCTTCGGTCGATGAATAGTAGTCCTGGACGACTTTACACTGGCATTGGGCTTCAAAGCGCTCGACCGTGGCGGGCGCAATATAGTCGTTCCAGTTGAACAGTTGCAGGGTTTTCTCGGCCAGAGCCAGTTGAGACAGTGATAACGCGAAACAGCAGAGTAACTTTTTCACGATGGTTTTCCTCAGTAAGGAGTAGTGGGAGTAAACACAGGGCTTTCAGCTACGCAAAACCTGAGGAGACAGGCGTGCAATGGCGGAAATCAGTATCAAGGTCAGTAGCATCAATAGGCTGGAGACCGCATTGACCTCGGGGGTGACGGCAATTTTGACCATGGAGTAAATCTCCAGAGGCAGGGTTTTGCTGCCGACACCGGCGGTGAAAAAGGTGATCACGAAATCATCGATGGACAGGGTGAAGGCCATCATGGCGCCGGCGATGATGCCGGGCGTCAGCGCGGGCAGGGTGATTAGTCGAAAACTTTGCCACGGTGTAGCGCCGAGATCTCGGGCCGCTTCGATAAGGCTGTCGTCCATGCCCGCCATGCGGGCCTGCACCGCCAGAGCCACAAAGCCGATACAAAAGCTGACGTGGGCGAGAATGATCGAGCTGGTACCGAGGGTGAAGTTGAACAGAATGAACATCAATAGCAGGCTGACGCCGATAAGAATATCCGGCATGGCCACCGGACCCAGCACCAGGGCTGATAGCCACTTCTGACGAAACCGGTGCAGGGCGATGCCCGCGAGGGTTCCCAGAATCGAGGCGAGCAGAGCGCTGATGACCGCGATGACCAGGGAATTGGCCGCCGCGCGAAGCATTTCCCGGTTATTAAACAGTTTTTCGTACCAGGTCAGAGTGAAACCGACCCATTCGGCGTTCAGCTTTGAATCGTTAAAGGAGAATAAAACGACCACCATTAATGGCAGATAGAGAAACAGGTATACCGCCAGAGTGGCGCTGACTAGCCAGTAATTACGCCGCATTGGCTTTGCCTTTCGGGCTGGTGCTGTCAGTATTGCGGCGCGGTTGACCAAGTTTTGCGGCTAGGCCGATCAGGGCGAGGGTAAAGGCGGTGAGTACCAGGGACAGAACGCTGCCAAAGGGCCAGTCCCTGGCCTCGACAAATTGCTGCTTGATCACATTGCCGATCATGATGCCGTTGGTTCCCCCCAGCAGGTCGGGGATGGCGAAAATCCCCAGCGACGGAATAAAAACCAGCACGGCACCGGCGAATACGCCAGGCAGGGACAGTGGCCAGGTGATTTTCCAGAAGCGCTGACTGCGGCTGGCGCCGAGATCCTGAGCGGCGTCGAGGAGGCTGGGGTCGTGTTTCTCCAGATTGGCGTAAAGCGGCAGGATCATAAAGGGTAGGTGAACGTAAACCAGGCAGGTGATCACAGCAGTGCCGCTGAACATCAGCCGCGTGGGCTCCATCCCAAGCAGCTCGCGCAGGTGATTGAGGCCTAGGGTCAGGGCGCCCTGCGGGCTGAAGATGATCATCCAGGCGTAAATACGCACCAGGAAATTGCTCCAAAAGGGCAGAATGACGAGCAGAAGCAGCAAGTCCCGGTAGCGTTTGTGACTGCGGGCGATGGTGAGGGCGACGGGGTAGGCCATGATCACGCAAATGGCGGTGGTGACCAGCGCGTAGCTCAGGGACTTCAGCAGCAGATTAAGGTAGATGTCGCTTTCGAACAGGCGCAGCCAGTTTTCCAGCGTGAGGTCGAGGCTGAATTCGCCGCCCTCAAGGTAGTACCAGGGGGCCAGTCCGCCGTACTCGCCAGGGTAGCGGAATGAGGCAAAAAGCATCATTGCGCTGGGGATGGCGAAAAATACCACGAGGTATGCCGCTGGAGGCAGTGCCAAAAGTGCCTTGAAGACCGATTGTCTGTCGGTGCTGGCCACGTTACGGGACCAGGTGGCCAGCGTCGTAGCGCCAGGCAATTTGTACGGCGTCACCTTTGTCAAACAGGCGCGTGCGTCCCGGCGCGTTATTGGCGAGCAGGGTTTCAATCAATAGGCCATTGGCAAGTTCAATGTTGTATACCGTGACGTCGCCGAGATAAAGCATGTCTTGTACGATGCCGCTGAACTGAACTTCCTCTGCGTCGGCCTGGAGCTGTGCGGCAAGGCGGATTTTCTCCGGGCGCAGCGTAAGGGCGCAGTCCTGGTTGACTTCAAATTGCTGATCCGCCGCCAGAATGGCCGGCAGTTCGCCAAGGCCGTCAATGGTAATCTGCACGCGATTGCCGTCGATTGCGGTGATTTTTGCGTCGATCAGATTGCACTGGCCGATAAAGTCCGCCACGAAACGGTTCTGCGGAAAACTGTAGAGCACCGAGGGCTCGTCGATTTGGCTGATCTGGCCGGCGTTCATTACCGCGATCCGGTGGGACAGCGCCAGGGCCTCTCCCTGGTCGTGGGTGACGTAGACAAAGGTGATGCCAATTTCGCGCTGCAGGTTGATCAACTCGATCTGCATCTGCTCGCGGAGCTTGGCGTCCAACGCTGACAGGGGCTCGTCGAGCAGCAGCAGACGCGGCCGGTTGACCAGCGCCCGGGCAATGGCAATGCGCTGGCGCTGGCCGCCAGACAGTTCGTTTGGGTAATGGTGGGCTTTGTCGGGCAGGCGCACGTCATTCAGTATTTCTTCAACACGCGGCTTTATTTCCGATGGGGCGCACTTGGCCATGCGTAGGGGAAAGGCGATGTTTTCCGCCACCGTCATGTGTGGAAACAGGGCGTAGCTCTGAAACACTGTGTGAATTGGGCGGCGCTCGGGGGCAATTTCCGTTAGCGGGTGGCCGTCGAGGAGAATTTCGCCGCTGTCGATCTGTTCGAAGCCGGCGATGGTCCGCAGCAAGGTGGTTTTGCCGCAGCCTGAAGGGCCGAGCAGCGTAAAAAACTCACCGCTTTCGATGTGCAGGTTGACCCGGTCGAGAGCGAGGAAGTCGCCGAAGCGTCGCGAAACATTGAGAATATCTAGCACGGTGCGTGGCGCAATCCAACAGAGTCAGAAAGGCGCTATTTTTGGGCGGCTTGGGCGCCGCGTCAATCCCTTGCGAGGGGAGTTTTATCACAATTTTTTCGCAGAATTTATCGCGGATCAACGAGAGGGAGGTCGCGCTCAGTGGCCGGGCCTGTCAATGAAGCTCCCGGCACCATGGCATAGGGGGCCAAAGCCAGCTAAAATGGTCGCCTTTTTTATCCTTGTCGCCCAGAAACCACGGGTTGTGGGCGGGTAGTGTGTAAGCGGAGTCGTAAATGTCTGAAGTCAACAAGGTGGTGCTGGCCTATTCGGGTGGTCTGGACACCTCGGTTATCGTGAGATGGTTGCAGGAAACCTATCAGTGTGAGGTGGTGACCTTTACCGCAGATATTGGCCAGGGCGAAGAGGTTGAGCCTGCCCGGGCGAAGGCGGAGGCTTTGGGCGTCAAAGAAATCTATATTGACGACCTGCGTGAAGAATTCGTGCGGGATTTCGTGTTTCCGATGTTCCGCAGCAATGCTATTTATGAAGGTGAGTACCTGCTGGGGACCTCGATTGCTCGTCCGCTGATCTCCAAGCGTTTGATCGAGATCGCCAACGAAACCGGTGCCGATGCGATTTCCCACGGCGCGACGGGTAAGGGTAACGACCAGGTGCGTTTTGAGCTGGGCGCGTATTCGCTCAAGCCGGGCATCAAGGTTATTGCTCCTTGGCGTGAATGGGACCTGACTTCCCGTGAAACCCTGATGGCCTACTGCGAGCAGCACAATATTCCAGTGGACTTTGCCGGCAAGAAGAAAAAATCCCCGTATTCCATGGACGCCAACCTGCTGCATATCTCCTACGAGGGTGGCAACTTGGAAGACCCGTATTGGGAGCCTGAAGAAGACATGTGGCGCTGGAGTGTCAGCCCCGAAAAGGCCCCCGACAAGCCAACTTACATCGAACTGGGCTATCAGAACGGCGACCCGGTAAGCCTGAACGGTGAAGCCCTCAGCCCCGCTGCGATGCTGGCCACCCTCAATAAACTGGGTGGCGAGAACGGTATCGGCCGTCTGGACCTGGTAGAAAACCGCTATGTGGGTATGAAGTCTCGCGGCTGTTATGAAACCCCCGGCGGCACTATTATGCTCCGCGCACACCGGGCGATTGAGTCTATTACTCTGGACCGCGAGGCGGCCCACCTGAAAGATGAGCTGATGCCGCGCTATGCCAAGCTGGTTTATAACGGCTACTGGTTCAGCCCCGAGCGCCGTATGCTGCAAGCTGCAATTGACGAGTCCCAGGGCTTCGTGAATGGCACCGTGCGCCTGAAACTCTACAAGGGCAATGTGGTCGTAGTGGGACGCAAATCAGAGAACTCGCTGTTCGATGAAGCGATTGCCACCTTTGAGGACGACGCTGGTGCCTACAACCAGAAAGACGCCGAGGGCTTTATCAAGCTGAATGCCCTGCGTCTGCGTATTGCCGCCAACAAAGGTCGGTCTCAACTATAAGATACGTCGTTTGCCGACGATGAAATCAGCAGTGGTGGGGGGGGCGG
>JBFEVY010000142.1:0-8715 GCA_041546665.1 Spongiibacteraceae bacterium
CCTGGATTTCCCGACCATCACAGCGGATCACACCCTGCCAGCGACCGAACTGGTCCAGCCGAGTGGCATCCATAATCACATGGCGGGAATTGCGCGCCGTTTGACGCCCCTCCTGAATCACCCCGGTGCGAGGGGTAAAAATCAGATCGCATTCAATGCCTGTTTCATTCGGAGCAATAACAATGCGATGACGCCCCATCGGCTCCAGAATCTGTATTGAAAAAGGCCCCACGCTGGTATCCGTAGGCTCAACCGGCGCCCGGCGCGACCCATAAAAGGCATACTGGCGTCCGTCCAAAACCAGACTGAAAGCACAATCCACAATGCCGAGATTGGGATAGCGGCCCATGGACACACCAAAATACACGCTGCCGTCTTTGGCGTGGCCGTTGTACCAGAAGCGATCATAGGTGCAACGATCGCTGCTTGCGGTTTGTGCAATCGGCTCCGGTGTTTGATGCACCGGATAGTCGTCAAACTTTGTAATCATGCTGCGCAACCCATCCCTATGGTTTGGATACCGTGACGATTCTCGCCTGGGTGTATTCAAGAAGTCCTTCCTCGCCGAGCTCAACCCCCATACCGGATTGTTTGGCACCGCGGAAAGGAATCGTGGGATCGAGGCCGAGGTGGCTGTTCACCCAGATGGTTCCCGAGTCGATTTGCTGTGCCACCAGTTCCGCCCGCTCGATATTTGAGCTCCACACGGAACCGGCCAGCCCGAAGTGGGTGCCGTTAATTCGCTGAACCGCCTCATCCAGATCCCGGTAATGCAAGACCGGAAGAATGGGGGAGAACTGTTCCTCGGCAACAATGCGTGCCTGATCGTCCACATCGCGGACAATGGTGGGGGAAATAAAATAGCCCTTCTTATCCAGCACCTCACCACCCGCGATAATAGTGCCGCTCGCCCTGGCCTCAGCCAGAATCTGCTTCACCTTCTCAAACTGCGCTTTGTTCTGAATAGGACCGACATTGGTACCTTCTTCCATGCCATCACCAACAACTGCGGCATTGGCGAGTAGAACCAGCTCTGCACAAAACTCGTCGTACATCGCCTCAGGCACATAGACCCGCTTGATCGCCACACACACCTGACCGGCGTTGTATGTTGCGGCATTGTAAATCTGGGCCGCGACCTCTTTGATATTGACGTCATCCAGCACCAGGGCGGCATCGTTACCGCCCAGCTCCAGAGTGACTCGCTTGAGGGAAGAAGCGACACTGGACAGCACCTTTTTGCCAGTAGCCGTCGAACCGGTAAAGGACACCTTCGCCACACCGGGGTGCCCGGTTAACAGTGCTCCCAGGTCGTTGTTATCGACCAGGGTATTCACTACCCCCGCAGGGAAGATATCGGCACAGACCTCGCCAATCAGCAGCGTTGTCAGCGGTGTTGTCGGCGCTGGTTTGACTACCAGCGTATTACCCGCCAGCAGCGCCGGTGCAATCTTATTCGCCACCATCAATACCGGAAAATTCCACGGCGTGATCGTCGCAACGACCCCGAGCGGCTTGCGGTATTCTACAATTCGGCTCTGATCGTTTTCACGCAGTACCTTGGGGGCGATATCCATCTCCGCAAATTGACGCAGAGTGTGAACACAGAAGAAGATCTCGCCCTGAGCCTGCTCCAGCGGTTTACCCTGCTCCAGGGTAAGGGTTTCAGCGAACTCGCCAAAACGCGCTTCGATAGCGCTGGCCAGCGCGAGAAGCGCCTCGCGGCGGGCTGCAATCGGTGTTGCCGCCCACGCCGGGAATGCCGCATTAGCCGCCTCGACCGCTTCATTGAGTTGCGCTTCGCTGGCTTTTGGTGCCGTCTCGAATACCTCAGCGGTCGCCGGGTTAATCACATCCAGCGTTGAAGCGCCGTCTACCAGCTGACCGTTAATCAATAATTGAAATTTTTTCAAAATACTTCTCCAAAAATGCTGACCGCGTGCAGCTTACATTTTTACGATGGCTTTGATGGTATCACCGCTTTCCGAATCGGCGATGGCCGTATTGATTTCTTCAAAATCGTAATAACGAACAATCTTATCAACCGGGAAACGCCCCTGCTTGTAATGCTCCAATAGCGCGGGGATAAAAGTTTTGATATCGGTATCTCCCTCCATCACCCCCTGAATTCTCCTACCGCCGGTCATCACACTGAGCAGATCAAAGGTGAAGGTAGCCCCTGGTTCATAGGCCGCAACCAGACCGAGGACGCCCTGAGCAGCAAGCAGCGCGACACAGGGCTCGATCACCGCTACGATTCCCGTGGTATCAATAATATAGTCCACGCCCTGCGGGCATATTTCCCGCACAGCAGCGTCAAAATCATCCACCGCACCATTGAGGATGTGGGTCGCGCCCACCGCTGTTGCCAGCTCCAAACGCGCGTCCTTGATATCCACCGCAATAACCGTTGCCGCCTCGGCGATATGCGCCGCGGCCATTATCGCCGACATCCCCACGGCACCCGCACCCAGCACCATGACCGACGCGCCCTTGGCAACGTTTAAAGAATTGAGCACTGCACCGGCACCGGTCTGAAAGCCACAACCAAACGGCCCGACCAATTCCAGGGGAACCGCCTCATCGACTTTGACCAGATTACTCGCCGGACAGACTATATGACTCGAAAACGAGGACTGCCCGAAGACGTGGGACCGAATAGCCAGATCGCCTTTGGAAAGACTGCTACTACCGTCTGGACGATTACCAAAAAAATTCAGCAAAAAGAAATCGTTGCAGTACGATGGCGCCTCATTCTCACAAGACGGACACGTCCCGCAGCTGCTAAAGCTGACCGCAACGCGATCACCCGGCTGGTAGCCACTCACTGCAGCACCCACTCTCTCAACAATGCCCGCGCCTTCGTGCCCCAATACAACCGGAGCTGCGGCCGCACCGGTGTCCCGCAACACCATATCGGTGTGACATATCCCGGTGGCGACAATTTTCACCAGCACTTCGTTTTCCCGCGGCTCTTCCAGTTCCAGGGTTTCTATCGAAAGCTGGTGGCCTTCCGGCCACAGCACCGCAGATCTAACAGACGTCATTTCTCAGCTCCCAAGCAATTCAAGTGTATTTAGGTCGCGAATAGCCGCACAGGAGCGCGTCGCCATCGCCAGAAACATTGCATCACTGCTGCCGGTGCGCTCAGCGGTCGCATATATTGCACCAATGCAGGTAATTACCGTCGCCTGAAGGTGGCCGAGCCGGTAGTCGTGAAAACAGGCATCAAAGCTGTAGTCGTCGACGCCCCGCGCCTTCAATTCGTTGTGGTAGTACTCGACCAAGCCGCGCTCATGCTCGCGGCGAGCCTCAACATCTACACTTGTACCCAGAAAATAGGCCAGGTCGCGGGCCGGCGGCCCAATGGCGGCTGTCTGCCAGTCCAAGGCAACTACATCGGTTTCTTCCTCGCCAAACATCAGATTGTCAGGGCGGTAATCACCGTGCAAAATCGTGAACGGCGCCGGCGAAGCCAAGACCCATTTCGCGACACACTTGGCTGCCGCGCGAAGGGTTGCCACATTTTCTGCGCCCAGTTCGCCTTCGTAGCGTTCGACAAACTCTTCTACCGCCGTGCAAGTCAGCTCCTGGAGAAAGGCAGCCGTTGCCTCATCGCGGGTATTCATCAGGAAGGGCATTTCCAGCAGCGCGGGGTCGTTCCAACGAGGCGCGTGCAGCCCGGCAAGATTCTGGATTGCGGCCCGGGCGCGCCCCAGCTCCACACCGTCCACCTGCACACCCGGCTGGCGCGGCGCGAGATCCTCCAGCAATACCGTAAATTTGAGACTGTCGTCGGAAATCGCCGCGAAATAGCATTCGGGCACACGAACATCCAGCGAGCCCACCAGCTCAGTGTAAAAGCCGACCTCACAGGCGAAGCCCTGCGCCACCCGCTGGCGGGAAGCCTCGTCGCCACCGGCCACTTTTGCCAGCATCGTTGCCGGCCCCTTCTCCGCATCCAGTGACAGGCGGTAGGCGGCCGCCGTCTGGCCGGTGCCAATCCGCTGCTGACTTACCGAGTGCACTTTGTAGCCCAATGCACCAGACAACCACTCGGCGGTAATACCTTCAATATCAACAGCAGCGCTCATTGTATGTCTTCCTGTATTTGCAGTTTATTGCTTATTGTTTTCGGCCTTTCGCCGCGCGTTTATTGTTCGCGCTTCGCCAACCGTCATCGCGACTTTCACCGGACGTAGCGGCATCACCATAAAATAACTAATGATTATTCAATTTTATATCATCCCGGGGATATCCATTCAATCGCACCCCGGGAAAGAATATAGCGAAGCGTCAAACAAAGGTCTTGTCGCAACCGAGCTCAGTCGCTTCGGCAAACAGCTGCTGCGCCACCCTCGCCTTGTGCTGCCCGGCGGTACCCCAGGTATTGGCCAGGGCCCAGGCCTTTTTCATAAAGATATGCAGATCCACCTCCCAGGTGTAGCCCATCGCACCGTGCACCTGAATGCCATTTTTTGCGGCGAGATTAGCGGCTTCACAGGCAACAATCTTGGCGTGGGACACATTTAGTGAGCGCTTACTACTACCGTGCGCTAAAGCATAGGCTGCCTTATGCACAGGCGCCTTGGCATATTCCAGCTTCACTGCCACATTCGCCAAGTGATGTTTTACCGCTTGAAAGCTGCCAATCGCCTTACCAAATTGCTGGCGCTCCGAGGTGTATTGCACGGAGAGATCGATCATTCGCTGCGTCAGGCCTAGTGCCATGGCTGCACAGGCCAGCGCACCGCGATCGTAGCTCGCCTCAATCAACGGCGCCGCCGCCTCTCCTACCAATACAGGTTCAATGCCAACCGGTATCTCAACGGAAAACAGTCTTCGAGACAGGTCGATCGACTCATTTGCCGTCAATGAAAACTGACCTCTGGTCAGTGCGTACAGCGCCCCGCCCCGCTCCAGCAACAACAGGTCGGCAATATGGGCATCTTCAACCAGACGATTCCGCTCAAGGCCCACGACCACCTTGGCCTCACCATTTGCTATCTTGGGCAACCACTCCTGAGCCAGCGCGCCGCCAATCTCCCTCAATAGGGGCACCGCGATCATGACCACATTAACCAGTGGCTCGGGAAGCGCTACGTAGCCGCACTCCTGAGCCAGCAGTACAAAATCCAGCTCGCTCATGCCGAGGCCACCAAAGGCCTCTGGGACGGTGACAGCCGTAAGGCCCATCTCCGCAAACTGCTGCCACAGCGACTCGTCACGCCCGGTTTCCGTTTCCCAGGCCCCACGAATTCGCTCGGTTGTTACTTCATTGATCAGAAACTCTCGAACCGAGTCCTGAAACAAAAGCTGATCTTCGCTAAATGTAAAATCCATACTGATCTTCTCTTTGCCCCCAGCACCTTCGCTAAAGGTTTCTCTCTCAATTCAATCGGGACAAACGCGCCCCTAATTCTTCGGCATACCCAGCATCCGCTCGGCAATAATATTGCGCTGTATTTCATTACTTCCCGCGTAAATCGGCCCCGACTGGGAAAACAGAAAATCGTCCAGCCAAGTACCGACACCCGAGGCCTCGGGGGCGTGGGGTTGCAACTCCGCACGGGCACCGAGAATGCTCATCGCGGTTTCGCACATGGTTTGATCGAGCTCAGACCAGAAGATCTTGTTTGTGGACGACTCGGGGCCAATCTTGCCACCGGCATTCAGGCGACAAGCAGTTTGATAGGTGGTCAGACAGTAACTTTCCGCATCGAGCCAGGCGCGCAATACCGCATCTTTCACGGCGGGGTCATCAACGCTGTCGCGATTGGCTTTGTACAACTGCACCAGGCGATGGGCCGTTTCCTGAAACCGCGCAGGAGAGCGCAACATCAAGCCCCGCTCAAAACCCGCCGTGGACATCGCCACGCCCCATCCCGCCCCTTCGTCTCCGAGGCGGCTTTCCACAGGTACTTCGACATTATCAAAGAAAATTTCCGCAAAGCCCGGCAGACCATCCAGTTGAGGAATGGGGCGCACGGTAATGCCGGGGCTATTGAGGGGAACGAGGATAAACGTCAGCCCGCGATGGCGCTCCGAATCCGGATCAGTGCGGAAAATGCCAAAACACCAGTCCGCCCATACCGCGCGGGTAGACCAGATTTTCTGGCCATTGATAATATAGTTGTCACCGCGACGCTCCGCGCGGGTGCGAATCGCCGCCATATCTGAACCGGCATTGGGCTCCGACCAGGCCTGCGCCCAGACTTCTTCTCCGGTCGCCATCTTCGGCAAAATCCTGGCTTTCTGCGCCTCGCTGCCGTACTCCATCAAGGTCGGCCCGAGCAGGCAAATGCCATTCATATTCACCCGTTTCGGCGCCCCGGCGCGGTAGTACTCCTCTTCAAAGATCAACCATTCGATCAGGTCGCAACCCCTACCACCCAGCGCTTCAGGCCAGGTCACCATGGTCCAGCGTCCCTCGTAGAGGCGCGCCTCCCACTCGCGATGCTGCTGAAAGCCCTCTTCGGTGTCATAGCTTTGCAGGGACTCTGCGGGCATATTCTCAGCCAGCCAGGCGCGAACCTCTTGCCTGAACGCCTTTTGTTTTTCGGTAAAGTCTAAATTCACAGTGCATTAACCTGTATGACTCGCCCATTTTTTCGGGCCTAAGAAAACACTTAAGGAGAGCTGCTACGCAGCGCGAAACAGCCACTCAAAAAACAATAAAATGACAAATCGTTAATTAGATTATTTTCCAATGAAATAACATTGTGAAATAAAAGCGGAATATTTACTTATTACGCTATTTAAATAGCGATTTTTCTCTTGGCAAACGCTTTATAAGAACGATTCTTGTGCGTATACTTCCAAATTACTAACACATTGTCAATTTTATAAATTAATTACACAGCGAACGGCGAGTACAGCAAGATGATAAGCATTACTTTCATTCAAGCCTCCGGCGAAGAGAAAACAATTGAGGCTGAAGAGGGCAGCAACCTGATGACGGCTGCTATCGAAAACGGTGTCGAGGGTATTCTCGGCGATTGCGGCGGCGCCTGTGCCTGCGCCACCTGCCATTGTTATATTGATGATACGCACAGCGCCACGATTCCGGACGCTGATGAGATAGAACAATCTATGATCGAATTCGCAGCGGACCCCAAGGAAAATAGCCGCCTGGGCTGCCAGGTAACGATCACCCGGGAAATGTCAGGCCTGGTTGTCCATCTGCCTGAATCTCAAATCTGACCATGCACCGAGGCCTGATAAACCAGGCTCCGACTCACTTTGGGCCAGCGTTGCCTGTTTTACGGCGTCATCACCGCACAGATCATCTCGATCACACCCGCTGTTAACAGCTTGCGAGTTTGCCGGGATGCGCCGCGCGTAATACCGATTTCATGCTGGGCGGCGATAGAGCCCATTGCGGCATGCATTGCCACGGCAATCTGGTAGGGATTTTCCAAACCGGGATTCAGCTTGGCGATCTTTTTGCCCAGCTTCTGAAGAATATCGCGCGTTGTCTCAACCCGCACATTCAGGAAGCGAATATTGCCCTGATCGGCCTCCAGGTTACGAATCCGCAACTCCACCTGGTATTTCGCCCACAACTCATTATAGGTTTCGACAAAGCGCTTGACCTGCTTCGCCAGATTGTCCTGATCCCACTCCTCATCAAGAATGGCGTGAAGATCCCCCAGATCCAGCGCAGCCGCCTTAACACAGGCAAACAGGACATCTTCGATATCTTCAAAATAGACATAAAACGATGAGCTGGACACACCCGCTTCCTGAGCCACCTCCGAAACCGTGATGTCCTTGTAGGAGCGATGCTCCAGCATACTCAAGGTGACATCCATGATCTTTTGACGGGTCTCCCTGCCCTTGCGCCCCATCTTCTGACCATGTTGATTTCGCAGTTCTGTAGTCACTTATCTGGCTCTCACCTATCCGCTGTTACGACGTGAAAGACGGTACCGCCGCCCCTGTGGGCGATGGTAACGCAAAGTTAATAACCTATCAATTTCTCGTCTAGCGGCCGAGGGAACAGGCCTTACGCCGCGCCCTCGCCAATGATCACCGGCAGAGTGTTCCAACCGATCTGGAAGCTCGACGGCGGCCGCGATGCCGCTTCCATATCAAAGCTGTAATTGGGCACCCGGCTCAAAAACGCCTTTACCATCGTTCTCACTTCGAGACGCGCAAGGTGAGCACCAATACAGAAATGCACACCCTGCCCAAAGGCCAGGGTACGGGGAATATCGCGGTCCCAACGAAATTCGTCGGGAGACTCAAATTCGCGCTCGTCCTTCAATGCCGACGCCAGAATCAGAAACACCCGCTGCCCGGGATGCATTTTCTGCCCGCCGATCTCCACCTCCTCATGTACCGTGCGCATAAACCACTGCGCCGGTGCGCAATAGCGCAGCATCTCCTCCACCGCCTTGGGCGCATTTTTTTCGAGATCCGCACGAACCGCCGCCAATTGCTCGGGGTGATTGGCCAGCTCCATCAACCCATGTGCGGTCACCTTGGGCACCGATTCAATACCGCCAATAAACGCGCAGACAAGGTTCTGCGCCACTTCAGGCACGGAGAGCTTGTGACCCTCAAATTCGTAATTGATCAGTCCATCCACCATCGGCAAGCTGCCGTCGGCACCCTTCGCCATGCGCGCTTCAACGTAGGGGATATAGTGCTGAATACATTTCTTGGCAACTTCAGCCGAATCAAAACCACCCTTTTCGGGATCAGTTGTAG
>JBFEVY010000387.1:0-2892 GCA_041546665.1 Spongiibacteraceae bacterium
CCCCCCCGCAGGTGAATATCGAATCCGACTTCTATGAGATCAGTGGCGACAGTGCCGAAGATCTGCGGCGTGAAATGAATAAAAACAGTGGTATTCGCTGGTTGTGGAATCGCTATGACGCGCACACCCAATGGGATGTGAAGTGGCAGTATGACTGGCGCGCAGTAACGGGTAGCTGCGTAGTGACTGCCTATACCACCGCAGTGGATATCACTTTCCGTTACCCTAACTGGTTGGAACGAGACACGGCTGCCGAGCCGCTCAGGCAGCAATGGGACACCTTTTACACCGCGCTGGTCGCCCATGAAAACGGGCATAATGATTTTGCGATGGGAGCGGCAAAGGACATCGACGACTATTTTGCCAGTCTGGTGGGGGCGCCGCCCCAACCCTGTAAAACTCTGGAGAAGACGGTGGCATCGCGTGTCAAAGCCATTCGCAAGCATTACCGGCGCATGGAAAAGCGTTACGATAGAGAAACACAACACGGCAGAAATGAGGGGGCGCTGTTCCCCTGATCGGCGACCACGGTGGCAGTATTGGCCGCGTCACGCCTAAAGAGCGAAATTTGACAAGTTCGTCGAATCGCGCTCAGAATTGGGCGGTAGAACAAGTGTGGTGATATAAATGCGACAAGTCAGAATACGGAGTGTGTTAATCGCCGTTGTCTGCCTTGCCCTATGTGGGCAGGTGCTGGCGGCTGCGGCACAGTTCTGTCTGCCTGTCCCTCAATCTGGTGAAGCCAGCGCAATGCTGACTTCGGAGCATCATCACGCCAGCCATAACATGAGCTCGAAGATGATGAGTTCCAAAATGGCTGATTCGCCAATGGACATGGAGCACCACAAGGACTCCAATGCCCACTCCTGTTGCGCCGCGGGAAGTGGCTGTTCCAGGGCAATGTGCGCAGTGGTGGCTTTGCCTTCACTAGACTATGCGTTTTCAGGCGCTCGAGCGCCGCATCTCCCCTACGCCGACCTACGGGTCGTTGCGCCCGAACTCAAAACCTCTTCCCTCGATAAACCCCCCATATTGGCCTGATCACAGGATAGTTGCGCCTGTCTGACGGGCACTACTGTCGCTAATTCCTGTTCTTTATGATCGGGAAGACCACAGGGTCTTCATATTTATTATGCTCAAACCGGTTTGCGGCGTTGCTCGCAAATAGGGTGGGAAGACGGATGAAACAAGGCAACCAAATTCGAATGGCATCGCTGTTACTCGCTTGCTGGGGAGGCTTTCTGGCCCTCCCTGCGTTAGCCGATGCCGCATTGACGCTCCCCAGTGCGATTGCATTGGCGCAGCAGTATGATCCCTGGCTGGAGGGCAGCCGGTATCGCGAGCACGCCCTGCGCGACGAAGCGGTGGCTGCGGGTCAATTACCCAACCCGGGGGTGTCTATCACGGCGGCAAATCTGCCGGTCGACAGTTTCGATACCTCAGCGGAACCGATGACCCAGCTCAAACTCGGGGTCAGTCAGGTATTTCCCAGGGGAGATAGCAGGCAGTTACGGCGCCGTGAGAAGGAGGAAATGGGCGAGCAAGCTGTTCTGTTGCGAGACGACCGCCGGGCGCGTATTGCCAGACAAGTCAGTGAGCTGTGGCTGGATGTTGCCCGCTACACCGGCACGATCGCGCTGATTGAACGGGATCGGGTGTTGTTTGAGCAGATGGTCGATTTGGCGGAGTCGAGCTACCGCAATGCGCTGGGACGATCCCGGCAGCAGGATCTGGTTCAGGCGCAGTTGGAATTGACCCGCCTTGAAGATCGCCTGGCCATGTTACGTCAGCAGCAGGAGGTTGGCGTAGCGCGATTGAGAGAGTGGCTGCCAAGCGAGATATTGCCCGCTGTGAGCGGCAAGTTGCCGGACATTGATGTCACCGCACAGGATTACAATGGAGTGGTGTCCCCGAATTTACTCTCCCTTTTGCTGGCACATCCGGCAATTCGCAGCCTGGATATAAAAATTCAGCAGGGTAGTACCGGTGTTGAGCTTGCCCGGCAGAATTATCGGCCTCAGTGGGGAGTGAATGCTGCCTATGCCTACCGGGATGAGGATTTGCTGGGGCGGGAGCGGAGCGACTTTTTTAGCGTTGGCGTGAGCTTTGATTTGCCGCTGTTTGCCGAACAACGCGAGGACAGAACGCTCGCGGCGGCGCAAGCCCAGCGCGAGGCCTTAAAGACCGATAGGGAACTGGTGCTGCGTGCTCTCCGTGCGGGCTTCGAAGCCGCTAGCCAACGCCTGCGTCGCCTTAATCAACGGTTAGAGCTATACCGTACCCGTCTGCTACAAGAATCCCACGAGCAGGCCGAGGCGGCTTTGGGGGCCTATACCAGTGATGATGGTGATTTTTCTGAGGTGCTTCGCGCCCGTATCGCTGAACTCGATGCCAATATCGACTACCTGAATCTTCAGGTAGATCAACGCAAAACCAAGGTGGAATTGAACTATTACCTCGTTGCCTCTGGGCCGACGGCTACAGGTGACAACGGAGGGCAAGACCAATGAAATCAATCACGCTATTTGTCGTTGGTATTGTTCTAGGGGGGCTGATCACCGCCGCATTCTGGGCGGGCTCACCCGGTCAGGGGGAGAATCCTGACGGTGGGGAGAAAGTGCTTTACTGGGTGGCCCCAATGGACCCAGGTTATCGTCGCGATCAGCCGGGTAAATCTCCGATGGGAATGGATCTCGTGCCGGTGTACGAAACAGAAAACGACGCGGGTGTGGATGAAGCCGGGTTGGTAAAAATTTCCCCCGACGTCGTCAACAATCTGGGGGTGCGGGTCGCGGAAGTGACGCGACAGGTGATGCAGAGCGAGATCACGACGGTTGGCTATGTTAAATACGACGAGGATCAGTTGGTGCATATCCACCCTCGCGTTGAGGG
>JBFEVY010000350.1:0-3543 GCA_041546665.1 Spongiibacteraceae bacterium
GCCGCACTGATGAGCATCATTGATCCGATTTACTTCTGGCTGGCCCGTCACCGTGCCCTGTATTTCGGCTTTCATGCCTGGGCCTTGTTCGTGGCTCTGCTGGTGTTGCTACCGCTGATCTTCCACTGGGAAACCGACACGGCGCTGACCTGGGCGGGTTGGCTAACCGCCCTGTTTGCCTTGCCCAGCTTCTGGCGCTTTGGCGGGCCACGAAAATGGTTTCGCTGGGCAGGCCTGGTGGCGGTGTCAGTCATGATCGCGCTGTCCCCCCGCTGGCTGGCCCCGCTGGTGCCGCCACTGACCTTGTCCCTGCAGGATCGGGCCATGGCGCTGTCGTTCAGCCGTACTGAGCGGCGGCCACTGGTCACCGGTGAGGTCTTCACCAGCACAGAAGTGAAGGAGGGCCTCTATGCCTACACGGCGATCAAGGCCCCGCTGGGACTGGGGCAGCAGGTTTACCATTACTGGTTCCAGAATGGCGAGCTGGTGGATCGCATCCCGCTCAAGGTCTACGGCGGCCGTGATTCCGGTTTCCGCACCTGGTCCCACAAGAAACATATCCCGCTGCCCTCAGAAGGCAGCTGGCGCGTGGAAGTACGCACGGAAGACAATCAGATCATCGGTGTGATGCGGTTCTATATCACGCCAAGCGTCTGAAGCCGGGCGCCAGCGCAAACCTGCCACGAAGCCCCCTGTCGGAACCGAAGTGCAACGGAGCTAACACACTGACTGTGGCCCGAAGGGGTCGGCGAATGGCACGCGAGCCTGGCCAAGCCAGCAAACCAGGAATCCCCACCTTCAAGTCGAGGGTCTGGATGGCCGTAACTCGATTACAGGCACTCGCAACCCCGCTTCAATACACCCCTCGTAGTGCCCGGAAAAACACCCTCTCTATAGCAGTGCACATAGCCCAGTAACGTACGCAGGCCGAGCGAAGTAAACGGCGCAAAGCGCAATGGCAGAATGATATCCATCGACCCTGCTCAACAGACGGGCCCATAATCTTTGTAGGATATGGCTTACAGAAAAAGCTAACCGGTTGATATAGAGTCAATTTCTGGATGGCATGAAATTGCGAGTAAGCACGATCGTGCGGGTATTATGTCGAACGTTCGCGATTTGTCAGTTGGGATAAATTCTTATTTGTCACGTAACCTGTTGTCTTTCATGTGAAAGCCAAAGGCCGCCGTTTTGTGGCAAAAATAATTATGTCGAATTGAGTTAAGTCGATTCGTTCGTCTTAATACGCTGTTAAATGAATTGAAGGATCTATGTCTGAGATAGCCAATACCCCCGAACCGCCATATTACGCGGTTATATTCAGCAGCCACCGTACAGAAGGCGACGATGGTTACGGTGATATGGCCGGCCGCATGGTTGAGTTGGCGGCGGAGCAACCAGGATTTCTCGGCTTCGAGTCTGCCAGAGAAGGGTTGGGTATTACTGTATCGTATTGGGAAAGTCTTGAGTCCATCGCTCGCTGGAAAAGTAATTCCGAGCATAGTGAAGCCCAGCGGTTGGGGCATAAAAAATGGTACTCCGAATTTCGGGTTCGTGTGGCTAAGGTAGAGCGCGAGTATGGCATTTAACAAGGCGCGGCAGCAGGATCAAATTTCCGCTCGTTCCTCGCTTCAATTTGCCCGCTGCGCACGGCGTTATGTATAAGGAGGGGGATTGGATTTCGTTAAAGTTATCTTCGTGTGGGCTGTTCCTCTTCTTTTGGGCCTTCTATTTCAAAGGGGATTGCTCCAAAACGAAGGCTTCATAAAGCGAAACTTTTGGTTTTTTGCAGCATTAAGGGCGGGCATCACCGCAACCTTTATCGCCCCCACCTTGCTTCTTGGTGGCCATGGCGGTGTGCCGGTTAGTTTTATCGGTGGTGTTGCCATGATTTTTTTCATTGGGCCGGCCTATACGGATTCTGGGTTAAGTTGGGGTGGGGTTGGTGTAAGAGGTGAGGCGGGTCTGTTCGTTGTCCTCTTTATCCCGTGCTACGTTGCCGCAGTGGTGAGTCTAGTTCGATCGAAGTTGAAATTTACATAACAAGCGGCGCCAGGCAGACCAAATTTCCGCTCCTGCGTCGCTTCAATTTGCCTGCTGCGCCGGGCGTTAGGTGAACCTCAATTGGAATTCATTGAAGATAAGATAAAAGCTGCGGTTGAAGATGGCTGGGGTTGGAAAGTCCCTTCAGTCGATAGAGTGCTTGCAGTTAATTCAATGGGTAATGTGTTGCTTCGCGACAGCAGCGGTGGATATTGGCGTGTGTGTCCAGAGGAGCTCGATGCAAAGCTTGAGGCTGAAAATGACAATGAAGTTCAGGCCGTTTTTAACGATCCTGACTACAAAGCTGATTGGCAGCTCTTGGGGTTAATCGATGAAGCGGAAGAGAATTTTGGACCTATCGAAAAAGGGCAATGCTACGCTTTAATCAAGCCTGCGGTGATCGGCGGGGACTACGCTGTTTCCAATATGCGTGTCGGATCGGTCTATGACTACCTGTCTTTCACTGGCGAACTTGCATACAAAACCAAAGACCTGAAGCCAGGTGACCAATTTTATATAGAGCTGTCTGAGTAACACACCTAACCAATGCGTAAACGGGACCGCTTTGTTCCGCTGCCGCTCCACAAATCGGCCCGTTACGCCGGCATAACTGAAGGAAAAAATGAACTACGACCCGATCAATATTAAACACAAGTTATCTCTTTTTGATGAACTCTGGTCTCCTCGGGTCATTGCCGAGATGAATGACTACCAGTTCAAGCTAGCAAAAGGCGAGGGGGAGTTTGTCTGGCATGACCACCCTGATACAGATGAGGTGTTTATCGTAATTGAGGGTGAGCTGGAAATTGCCTTTCGTGATCGGGCGGTGATGTTAAAGCCTGGAGAGATGTTTGTGATTCCCAGGGGGGTTGAGCACAAGCCGATTGCTAAAGGGCTTGTTCAGGTCATGCTTGTTGAACCCAAAGGTGTGGTGAATACGGGGGAGGCTGGTGGTGCTCTCACTGCAGATAATGATATTTGGCTGTAAAGACAATAAGAGGCTGTAATGCCCACTCGCCTCCGTTTCAATACAGTACATTTGAATCACTCAGAGACATGATTCATGGAAGAAAAAGTCGCTGTTATCGGATTTCTCCGTTTCCCGCCGGCATCCATCCCTGCTGTCCGCCCCTTTCTGGCGGAATTCGTTCGGGCCACCCGCGCCAACGATGGTTGTCTTGCCTATGATGTGGCTGAGGATCTGGCTGAGCCCGGGTTGATTCGCTTTTCCGAGCTGTGGCCGGATCATGCGTCACTGGATGCGCATCTGGTGGCGCCGCATATTGTGCCCTGGCGCGCGGCCGCAAAAGAGCATGGGTTGCTGGAGCGGCAGTTTACCGCCTATGACATAGCGGGCGCTCGGCCGGTCTAGTTTCCCGTTTTTTCGCAAAGGACGCAGGAGCCACCTTGCATACACTGATTGCGGCGCTCACCTACTTTTTTCTGGTTTTTGCGGTGGGCTTTGCCCTTGCCCTGATCCGCATACCCTTTCTGGTTCCC
>JBFEVY010000001.1:0-45427 GCA_041546665.1 Spongiibacteraceae bacterium
AACTCCGGCGAGTCGTAGGGCAGGATCGTCGGCTCTGCGGGGTAGTCCAATTCCTCGCCCTCGGGCGGAATCACCAGCGACCAGATTTCAAAGAAACAGGTTTCCGGCGTCAGTGGCCGAATCCGGTAGGAGGACATCGCGCCAAAGGTAGGCAGCAAAAAGAAATGCGGAAACATGAACTCCACCGCATGGAATTCCACTTCCTGAATAACTTTCAGCAAGTCAAAAATCGGCACACCGCGGCGTTTGGCGTCTTCAAAAATTGACGCATAGGCGGTGCCGTGAAACATCTGATAGGCCAGATCCGGATCCTCAGGCACATCCATATTGCGCAGTTTTTCCAGTACTTCAACCTCGGTTTCATGCACCATTCCCGCCATGCCGGTATTGAGGCGGCGATAAAACTCCAGGGTTAATTCGACCACTTCCCGCGAATTCAGGTCGTCATTCACCGGCTTGCCATCCGGCCCCAGGCCGTAGGACTTATTGGCCTTGTAGATGGTCTCCATCAGCTGCGGGTGGGTTTGCATAACATGGTAGCCCTCCTGGAAGGCCTCCATCGCCAGCTTCCAGTTGGTGGGCAGCACTGTGCCGTACCACCACTCCATGCGCAGTTTGTCGGCGTGGCGGGCATCCATTCGCTCAGCGACCGGCCCCAGACACTCTCGGAGCGAGGGTGCATTGTCGTCAAAATTGATAAAGGCGCAGCCCGCCCAGAATTCTACCCGCACCGGAGCGAGATCAATTTCAGATTTTTCCAGCAGCGCTTCAGAGAAAATATTGCGTCCGTAAACAAAGGTACAGTCGCCCTCGGCATTAAAGCGCCAACCGTGGAAAGGGCAGGCAAAACCCGCTTCCGACACGCAGCCCGGCCCGTGAACCAGTTTCACACCGCGGTGCCGACAGGCATTGTGAAAGGCCTTTACGCCCTCTTTGCCGCGCACCAGAATCACCGACTTGTCGAGAATCTCGTAGACAACATAGTCGCCCTCCTCCGGAATCTCCTCCAGTCGGCAGGCCATTTGCCAGACGTGGGGCCAGACCTTCTCGTTTTCCAGTTTGAAAAACGCCTCGTCATAATAGCGCTCGGTAGGAATCAACTCCGGGTTAACAATCCGGTGGGACACGGCCTCCAGCTTGCTTTTGATATCTTCAGTCATACCTCAATACTCCCAATTATTATTGTCCCTGCCAGAGCACGGCTGTGGCTAATCCAAGGGCACCTCCACGACATCAGAGCCACCCAAATAATTACTGACATGACATCAGTTTTTGGCAACAACTTTATCACCACTTTGCATCAAAGTGTAAGCATTGGCCGCGCGCAATTTTAAAATTAACCACCCATTAGTTCTTGATCGACCCGAAAACACGATGTTACAGTGTGTAACATTAAGATTGAAGACACTCCGTTTTCAAGCCTCAAAATAACAATGGGAGAGCAGCAGATGGAATTCCGTATCCTGATCAAAGGCGGCATGGTGGTAGACGGTTCCGGCGCCCCGGCCTATCAAAGTGATGTGCGAGTCAGCAAGGGTCGTATTCAGGAAATCGCCCCCAACCTTGAGGCAGAGCCCGGCGAGCGCAGCGTCGACGCCAGCGGCTGTTACGTCACCCCGGGGTTTATCGAAACCCACAATCACTGGGACGGCGGTATCTGGTGGTCTCCCATGATGGAGCCCGCTGCAGCCTACGGCATTACCACCTCGATCAACGGCAACTGCGGTTTTTCCATGGCTCCGGCCAAGCCCGCAATCCAGAACGATGTCATCGACATCTTTAATTTCTTTGAGGACATTCCCGAAGCGCCGATGAAAAAACTCGTTCCCTGGGACTGGGAAAAATGGAGCGAATATCAAGCCTCCATGAAGCGCAATGTCAAAGTGCCGGTCAACTACGCCTCCTTCTGCGGCCACATTCCCATCCGCCTGTATGTGATGGGCGAAGCGGCCTGGGAGCGCGCGGCTACCCCGGAGGAAATCGCCGAAATGTGCGCCTTGCTGGACGACGCCATGCAAGCCGGTGCAATGGGTTTGTCGAGCAACCAGCTCGACTACGACAAGCACGACCGCCCGCTGCCCTCACAGCAGGCTGACGATGCCGAATACCTGGCGCTGATGAAGGTGGTTGCCAACTACCCCGGTGCCACGGTACAGGTCATTGTCGATCACTTTATGCGCATGACTGGCCCCGCGCAGACCGCGCGCCTCGGCCAACTCGCCAAACAAGCGGGTGTGCGCATGCAGTGGGCCGGCGTACCCACACTGCAGTTCCAGGCCGAAATCGGCGAACAATCCCTGGCCATCCACGAGGGCTTCAAGGCAGAAGACAGCGATATCTGGACCGGCTACCACCACGAATCCCCCACTTCGGTCATCAACTTTGCGCGCTCCCTGGTGTTTGCCCAAAACGGCAACCAGGTCTGGCAGGAGGTTGTCGACACCGAGGGCTACGACGCTAAAAATGCCCTGCTCACCGACCCCGCCTGGCTGGCCCGGGCACGGGAGTCCTGGAACAAGCAATACGCCCACTCCTACCTGCACGACCCCAGCGCCCTGACCTTTAAAGAGAGTGAATCAGGCGCGGGCCCGATAGGCTGTACCCTGGCGGACTATATGCAACAAACCGGCATCGCCCACGCCTCCGACGCCCTCGCCAAGTGGGTTTACGACAACGGGCCGGAATCGGTGGTACACAAGCGCAGCTGGGAGAGAAACATGCCCATGCTGCTGAAAATGCTGCGCGACCCGCGCTCCGTCGGCAACATCTCCGACGGCGGCGCCCACGGTAAAATGTTCTGCGGATACGGCGACAATATCGCGCTACTAACGGAATTTGTCAGAGACAATAAACAACTGAGCATTGAAGAAGGCGTGCACGTCATGACCGGAAAACTGGCGGACTTCTTCGGTCTTACGCAGCGAGGCTTTCTGCGGCCAGGCATGATCGCCGACATCACCGTGTTCAATCTCGATGAAGTCGAGCGCCGCCCCGAGGAAAAAATCTGGGACGTCTGGGACGGCGAAGGCGGTCGTACCTACCGCTACACCCGCGCCGCCGCCCCCATGCGCATTACCCTGGTCAACGGCGTACCAACCTTTGATAATGGTGCCGTAACCGGCCGCTTTCCCGGCGAGTTTGTCGCGCCCGGCAGCGCAAGCCAATAGCAATACCACAACAGGAACCGCGTTAATGACCCAACACTCCGCCAAGGCCGACGCGCCACCCAGCGGCGGCGCCACGCGCAAACGCGACAGCCGCCAACGTATGCTGGCGGCCGCTGCGGCGGAATTTCTACAACGGGGCTATATGGCGGTTTCGGTAGAGGATATTGCCAAGCGCGCCGGCGTCAGCCGAATGACCCTGTACCGTCACTTCAGCGGCAAAACGGCGCTGGCCATCGACCTGTTCCGCCAGGAAGTCAGCAAATCCAAACCCCGCTGCCTGCAAATCTGCAGCGAAGACTTCCGCGACCGGCAGCGGGTTAAAGCCTGGCTGGAACAACTCTTCGAGGCGGATAAAGAAAACCGCGGCCTGCTGCGGGTGTTTAGCCAGATTACTGCAGAAGACGAAAGCTTTACCCAAAATGCCCAACTGCTTATTGCCGAGATGATCACCGATCTCGGCGAGGCCATTCCCGCCTTTCAGGTCACGCCGGACAATCCCAAACAGCGACGGCGCTGGCTGGAAGCCTGGTTGCTAATCTATGAAATTCTCGACCAGAGTAACCACGCCGCTCTGAACTCCGGCATCGCCGGCGACCCCATAGTAATCGACATTCTCACCGACCGCTTTCTCGCCTTTGTACTCGCCGGCGACAAGGCGAAATAACTTTTCCTTACCGCGTTTACACCGCCCCTGCCTGAGTCGGGGTCAACCCTATGGATGACGCCAAGCCCTGGCATTGCATGTCAGGATACGCCCCGAACATGATTCGCCGGCACACGTCACCACTAGGGAAGCCCAAATGCAACACATCGACCTTTCCGGAAAAGTCATCATCATAACCGGCGGCAGCCGCGGCCTGGGCAAGGCCATGTCGCTGGGGCTCGCCGCACGCGGCGCCCGGGTGGTGGTCGCCAGCCGCAAACTGGAAAATTGCGAAGCCGTGTGCGAGTCCATCCGCGCGACCGGTGGCGACGCCACCGCCATCGCCGTACACACCGGTAATATCGACGACCTCGACCGCCTGACCAGCCAGACACTGGAAAAATACGGCCGGGTCGATGCCCTGATCAACAACGCCGCCATCAACCCCGCGGTGGGCAGTCTGTCAGACCTCTCCCCTGATCTGTTTCAAAAGATGTTCGACGTTGATTTAAAAGGCCCCTGGTACCTCGCGTCTCGCCTGGCGCCGGAAATGAAAAAAGCCGGCGGTGGCCGCATTATCAATCTGATATCGGTGTCGGCACTCAAACCGCCTGCCTACCAGGGCTTTTACGCCGCCTTAAAGGCCGGCCTCAACGCCCTGACCAAAGTGATGGCAGCGGAGTGGGCCGCAGACAATATTCAGGTGAATTCCCTGGCCCTGGGCAGCTACCACTCCGACCTGTTCGACAACAGCGCAGCGGCCATCCCCGGCTTTGAAGAAGGAGCAAAAGCGGCCTGCCTGATGCAGCGCATTGCCGAAACCGAAGAGGTACTGGGGCCGATTCTCTATCTGTTAAGTGATATGTCCAGCTATACCACTGGCTCAACCCTGTTGGCCGATGGCGGCTATTGTGTGCTGTAAGGAGTGCCCATGAATACGCTAAAACTGGAATACCCCACGCCCCAAATCGCAGTGATTCGCCTAAACCGCCCGGACAGTCGCAATGCGCTGAGCTGGGAACTGGTCACCGAGTTTCATACCGCGTTGGACCAATTAGACGCCAATCACCAGTGTCGCGTTGTCATCCTTACCGGTGAGGGCAAATCCTTTTGCGCCGGCCTCGACCTGCTGGACCAGGCCAACCCTGACTCCCTGAACAAAGCTCTCGGCGACTTGGGCAACGGCCCCCGCGCGGGTATGAAAGCCCAGGAACTGATCTCCGGCCTGATCTCCAAAATGCGCAAAATCCAGCAGCCGATAATCGCCGCCATCAACGGCCATGCCTTTGGCGGCGGTCTCGCACTCGCGCTAGGCTGTGACCTGCGCATCGCTGCGGACAACGCAGTGTTTTCAACCCAGTTTATTCGGCTGGGCGTATCCGGCTGCGATATCGGTGTCAGCTATACCCTGCCCCACCTGATCGGTGCCGCGCGAGCCCACGATATGATGATAACCTCGCGAAAAGTCGACGCCGCACTGGCGGAAAATTGGGGCCTGGTTACCCGTGTGTGCCCCTTGGAAGACCTGCAAGCCGAAGCCCTGTCCCTGGCTGAATCCATGTGCGACTTCAGCCCCTACGGACTCATCTCGACCAAGCAGGCCATGTGGGCGAACCTCGATGCCGCCAATCTGGAATCCGCAATACAGCTTGAAAACCGCAACCAAATCCTCAACGGCCTGTCCGGCGATGTCGCAGAAGCCGCCGCCGCATTTTTCGAAAACCGAAAACCCGATTTCTCAAAATAAAGCGCGTAAGCCCTGAGGCCATACCGACTAGCAATAGCTCAGTAAAAAAAGCCCCCACTGGAATCAGGGAAGGTGAAACTGGTTTAAACCGCGCCGATAAGGTGCCGCCCCATACAGGCCCGAACGATTTCCCAGACTATCCATTTCAGCCACCCAGGTATGCAACAAGGCAGAACCCGCCCCGGTGTGCATCCACAGCAGTGCCGAGACGTTGGCTAACACTGTAAGCCAGAAGACAAGGCGAAAAGAACGCTTCTGGGTTTTATGCCGCAACAACTGCTGCCCCAGAATCGCCCCAGGCCAACCACCGAGCAAGGCGACCAGATGCAGCGTCTTTTCCGGCGTTCGCCAGCCGCCGCGACTCGCGGCGCGTTTATCCCGGTAGTACAGTGCAAAACAAAGCAGACTGAGCGCTGCTAACACCAGAGAGACAAGCGCCGGCGTATAGCCAAAATAATACGAGCCACCCAGAAAGGGCAGCAAGAGCACAAGGGGTAAATAGTGATAATTCATAGCGCCTGATTCGTCCAGCGGGACTGCCGCCGAAGCGGCGAGTCATTAAAGGCCGAACAGTTTAGACCTTTTTAAAGCGTGGGTAACTGAACGCCATGGCAATAATAATCACCGCCGCGAATACCATCATCCCTTCCGGCATCAGCAACTGCATCATTTCCACCTCGCCGTCACGCACCGGCACGCCTTGAAACTCCCGGCGCCGTATCACCATCTCCTCAATCACCGGATCCCACAACGTCCAGCTCAAAACATCAGAAAGAATATTGAGCAACATCACCCCGGCCCCAAGGACCAAGCCGCGAATATCCAACTTTAGAATCCAATACCCGGCCAGGATTAATAAGCCGCCAGTCACAACATGAATCACAATCTGCATAGTTTCATCGGGGAAAAAGCCAAATGCTGGTTGCGATACAAACAGCTGCGTCCATCTCACCAGTTGCTTTGTGCCCTCAAGTATCAGCAGTACACCAAGCAATATCGACAGCCAGCTTTCCCGGCTAAGAATGATTTCGTTAACCTGCATGTTATGCCTATCAATACTGAGACAGACATAACCTACGGAGCCGGTAAAACGTGACAACACTGCCCGGGTTACCACAAACACCGCATAGGGCAGCCAGAATGGCAGGCCCGCCGCAGGCGAGAGAAAATAGGCCAACAGGCTCCACAGCGACATAAAGAACAGAAAATCGATATACCACGACAACGCCAGCCGCTTTCTTGATGCCTGATAATTTTGAATCCCTTCCATTATTGCTTCCTTTGCTTGTTTAAGTACTACCTCAACGGGATATTAACGTCGATTCCTGTGACGCTAACTTTACAATCATTATAAACGGTTACATGGATTTTCTTTATCGACTTAAACCTTAGCCCAAAATATATCTTTACCAGCGCGCCCCAGGGTCATTTTAAATATAATGTTCTTTGGGATAAGATCTTCTCTCGTAACAACAGGACAAGCACAATCAAACCACCGCTTCACTCTGGTTCTTCACGCTCTATAAAGGGCATTACCAAAACGGGGTTGCAAAATGGACTTTTCTCCGATCATAAACCAAATAGCCGGTACGCTTTGGTATCTATTACCAATTGCAATACTTGCTGGAGTTCTTAATTCCGCTCGATTTAAAGGAGCGTTCGGTGAGTTTCTAGTTAACTTTTCAGCAACATTTCTACTGGACAAGGAAACGTATCACCTAATCAAGAATGTAACCCTAGCAACAGATGACGGAACCACACAGATTGATCACATCATAGTCTCTGAAACAGGTGTATTCGTTGTTGAAACAAAAAACATGAGGGGTTGGATATTCGGCAATCCCAATCAAAAAATGTGGACTCAGAAAATCTATAAGCATTCAAATAAATTTCAAAACCCATTACATCAAAACTATAAACACGTAAAAACACTTGAATCTCTTCTGGGCTTGAACGAGCAACAGATCCATTCAGTGGTCGTTTTCGTCGGCGACAGCACATTTAAAACCGATATGCCTGAAAACGTGACCTACGGCGGAGGCTATGCCAAATATATAAAGTCGAAGAAAACTCCAGTTATCGATGGATCTCAAGTTCTGGAAATCGTAGGAAAAATTAAGAAAGGACGGCTTACACCATCGTTTAAGACAAACCGCGATCATGTTCAGCATGTAAAAAATATCATTACCGAAAAGGAAAGTAGCGGAATCCCAAGTTGCCCAAAATGCGGCAGCTCAATGGTGTTACGTGAAACCAAGAAAGGTCAGAATATCGGCAAAAAATTTTGGGGTTGCGCAAAATTTCCGCAATGCAGAGGACTCATGAATATCACATAGCATTCACCTCAAACATTTCAAATCAACCCCCGAGCAGCCTCCAACCCCAGTGTAGTGGGATTCTCCCCCTCTACAGGCAAAAACGCAGAAGGCGAAATATACTCATCCACGCGACTAATCAGACCGTCATTTACACTGACGAATATCGTAGCGGCCATGCCCTTTTTATTGCCCTGGCTGTCGATCAGTATCATCAGATGACGGCGGATCACACCGCCGGGTACTTCCTCCTGCCGGATATCGGCAACCGCCATACCGGGCACAGCGGCAAAGATGTTTTGCCAGCTTTTCAGGGCCTGTTCCCGGCGGGCGCAGATGCCGTCAAAGCTGTGCCAAATTACCGCATCCGGGGTGAGACAGGCACTTAAGGTATCGAGGTCTTTGGTGGCAAAGGCGTTAAAGAAGCGGTCGACCAGTGCGCAGGCCGACTCGGTGTTTTGGCTGGTGGACATTATTATTTTTCGCTCCGCTCATTGTATTCACTGACAAAGGTGAAGACCAAACCAAGCGCCTGATCTCACCTCCTTGCAGACTGTTCAGCATCATACCAGCCGCCGCGTTTCAGCGGGGCGGTATGACGACTAAGGAGCGAAGCTAAAGTCAGAGGTGAATCAGGCCTTTTCGAGAATATGCACCGCGCAGGAGGTACCAAAGCCCAATACATGGGCCAGACCAATGCGGGCGCCTTCTACCTGACGCTTGCCGGCTTCGCCGCGGATCTGTTCTACCAGCTCTACAATATTCGCCACCCCCGTTGCGCCAATCGGGTGGCCCTTGGACAACAAGCCACCTGAGGCGTTAACCGGTATACGGCCGCCCAGCGCGGTTTCGCCGCGGTCAATCAGGCCCGCCGCTTCGCCCTCGCCGCAGAGGCCGAGGTTTTCATAGTGCAGAATTTCCGCGGTGGAGAAGCAGTCGTGAAGCTCGACAAAATCCAGGTCTTCCGGGCCGAGGCCCGCCATTTTAAAGGCCTGCTTGGCGGCCATACGGGTGACGGTATTGGGGTCGAACATCACCGGGTTGCGTTGCTCCCAGGGATCGGAGACCAGTGCCGAACCACGGATTTTTACAGCCCGCGACAGGCCCAACTCCTTGGCCTTGCGCTCTGAGACCAGCACCACCGCTGCAGCGCCATCCACATTGGCGGAACACATCAGCTTGGTGAGTGGCCAGGCGATCATCGGGCTTTGCAGCACTTCTTCCAGGCTGACTTCAGACTGGTAACGCGCCTTGGGGTTGAGTGCCCCGTGGCGACGGTTTTTCACCGCTACCTTAGCGTACTGTTCCAGGGTGGTGCCGTAACGGGAGGTATGGACCACACCGCATTCAGCAAACACCGCGGGCATTGAGTCCGAACCAAATAACCCTTCGGCGGGAAGGTCATCAGAGGGGGCAACGGGCAACATACCGCTGGGGTTCTTCTCTACACCAATCGCCAGAGCAACATCGTAGAGACCGCTTTTAATACCAACAAAGGCTTCCCGCACGGCAGTGGCGCCCGAGGAGCAGGCATTGGAAACATTGATGCAGGGCACCCCGGTCTGACCGATCTCCTGCAGAACTTTCTGGCCCATCATCGACTGCGCGTTAAATACGCAGCCGGTATAGACGATATTAACGTCTTTGATACTTAAACCGGCGTCGTCCAAAGCTTGCAGCGCTGCCTGAGAACCCAGCTGGGCCGGCTTGTGGTCCGGGTAGCGACCAAAGGGAATCATTCCCGCACCCATTACAAATACATCAGTCATTACGCGCGCTCCCCAGTTGTGTTCGCTTTTTCCACCAACTCAAAGTGATAACCAACATAGCCTTCGCCGTCTTCGTCGCGCGCGCCATTGGCGTCGTCGAACACCAACTCGACTGCAGCACCCATTTTCAGGCTCGCGGCGTCGTCGGTGCGCAGATTACCCTTCAGCACCAGGCCGTCGTCGAGGTCAATAATCGCGGAAACAAAGGGCACCGCCACTCCGGGGTAGCTGCGCTCTACCACCGACCAGGTGTAGAGCGTGCCATTGGTGCTCGCCTGAAAGGCTTCCTGAGGTTTGCGGCTGAAACAGCGCCGGCAGGCCAGGGTTTCAACGGTTGCGGTCGCGCCGCAGTCCGGGCAGCGATACGCGCGTACCCAGGGTTGCTCGCCGTTACAGACAACAAGCGCATTGGCGGGTTTTGGCATAGTTGGTCTCACTTTCTTGTGTGTTGATTCGGGGCTCGAAAAAACTCCCCGCGCTCACGCGGGGAAAAGAAGTATCCCAACCCCAGGATAATTAGCTAATGAGCTGTTATTTTTTAAACTGATCAGGACCTTTGCTAAATAGCAAAATACGGAGAGACGAACGCGCAAAGGCAATAAATTCAGTTTTAATACGGCGTATTACCGAGACTGAATATAGAGCAGTGAAATATAAAAGTAAATAGTCGTCAGTTTTTAGAGGGCGCACCGAAGACGGTACGCCGATGAAAAAAGTGCGGATTTAACCAGAGACCCGAGCCAGATCCCGCTCCAGTTTTCGCCCGCAGACAAACAGCAGCGAGCAACCCGCAACCACCAACAGAGACACCGCCGCCAGGGCGTAGCGAATGGACTCACTGCCAAAGCGCGGCGCCAGACCATCGCTCAAGGCCCCCACAATAAAGGGGCCGGCGCCAGCGCCGACAATATTGATAATAAACAGTACAATGGCCGAAGCGGTCGCGCGCATATGCAGCTTTGCCAGGCTTTGGTTGACGCTGTACATGGCCGGAATATAAGCGTTCATCAGCACGTAGTAGGGAAAGAAGCACAGCAGCGCCAGGCTTAGATTGTCTGACAGAAAGAACACCAGACTCAGGGGCAGCCCGGCCAGGGTCAGCGCCGCGGGCACCACAATTCGCCCACCTACCTTTGTCCGCCCCGCCCGGTCGGTGATATAGCCTCCGAGCAGCGTGCCGAGCAGGCCGCCTCCGCCGACAATCATCGCCATCCACTTGCCGGTTTCCACCGGCGACAGGCCGTGCACCCGGCCGAGAAATTCATAGCCCCACATCAGCACGCCGTAACCCGGAATCGACAGGAAAGCGCAGCCCACCATCAGCGCAACCCAGGACGGCGACTTCATTAAAAACTGTAGCGTTTCCATAAGCGTTGAGGTTTCAGTCTGCCCCGCCGCCCCTTCGGACTGACCCCGCTGGGGTTCCCGCACCGTAAACCGCAGCAGCAGGGCAACCAGCAACCCCGGTACCCCAAGAATGATAAACGCCGTGCGCCAGTCGAAATGCTCCAGCAGATAGCCACCGCCGAGGTAGGCGATAGCGGACCCGGCGAACACCCCCGAGGAATACACCGCCAACGCCATACCGCGCCGCTGTGGCGGAAAATAATCGGCAATCAGCGAGTGCGCCGGCGGCGTGCCAGCGGCCTCACCCAGGCCCACCCCCACCCGCGCAATGGCGAGCTGGACAAAGCTTTTGGCCAGGCCGGAGGCCAGGGTCATGCCGCTCCAGACCGCCAGGCCAATGGCGATAATATTGCGCCGGTTGGCGCGATCAGCCAGGCGCGCAATGGGAATACCCGCAAAGGTGTAAAGCACTGCAAAGGCAAAGCCCACCAGCAGCCCCATTTCGGTATCCGAGGCGCCAAACTCCGCCTTGATCGGCGCAATAAAGACCGACATCACCTGGCGGTCGATAAAGTTAAATACATACACCAGAAACAACACGCCCAGAACGTAGTTGGCGTAACCCGGGGAAAACTGTTGCTCGGTGCCTGCGGCGGCAGGTTTGTTGTCGGACATGAATTTTCTCGATGTTCTCTGAGTATTATTTTTAGTGAGGCGTATTGTTACACGGCGGGATTCTTCGCCGCAGCATGTTTCGCCGCTAGATAACCAAACACGAATGACGGCCCGATACTGGAGCCCGCGCCAGGATAGTAACGTCCCATCACCGACGCGGTGCTGGTGCCGGTCGCATAGAGTCCGGCAATTGCACTGCCGTCTTCGCGCAGCACGCGGCCGTGCTCGTCGGTGACGACACCGCCATAGGTTCCCACATCGCCGGGCACCACCGGCGCCGCATAGAAGGGGCCTTCTTCTATGGTGCCCAGGGCATTGGAGGGGCCGTGATAGCGATCTCCAAGCCATTGATCGTAGGCGCGATCGCCGCGCTTGAAGGCATCCCCCCGCCCCTGTCGCGCGCCGGCATTGAACTTTTCGACGGTGGTTTTGAGGGCCTCAGCATCCACTTCGATCGACGCCGCCAGGGCTTCAATGGAGTCTGCCCGGTGCAGAAAACCCGCGTCATACCACTCCTGAGGCTTGCTGGTGCCCGGCATGGTGCCGCAGTACATATACTTGCGCATATACTGGGCGTCGACAATCCACCAACTGGGAATCGCCGGCACCGACTCGTTGCGCCGCAACATATTCTGACAGAAGGCCATGTACGAGCCGCCCTCGTTCATATAGCGCACGCCGCTTTGGTCCACCAGAATAGAGTGAGGCTTGGAGATGCTCATCTGCGAACCGATGCCCCCCATATTCACCCCGCTGCCGTTCACGCTTTCGGCGCCGGGCGGAATACTCATTTGATTACCGACCCGCTCGTTCAACTGCCCCGACGCCGCGCCCAGCGCCATCATGGTGGTAATCATTTCGCCGGTATCACCCGGCCCCGCCGCGGTCCACGCCACTGAGGTGCCGGGAATGTATTGGTCGCGCATCGCCTGATTGTGGGAAAAGCCCCCGGCATTGACCAACACCCCCAGTCGCGCACCCACGCGCCAGGCTTTACCGGCCTGGGTGGTTACCACACCTTTGACCTGGCCCCCTTCCACGATGAAATCGCTTACCGGCGAGTCGGTGCGAATCTCGGTGCCCGCCTGCAAAGCCGCCTGCAACATTCGGCCTTGCAGCGCCGCGCCTGCCGGAGCCCACTGTTTGCCGGTCAACTTTGCCATCACCACGCGCAGCCCCACTTTCAGCATCGCCAGCTTGCCCTTGATTGAGGACTTGAAGGTCGCAATTTCAAAACCTTCGCTGTGATAGGCCGGCACCGACATAAAATTGGGCCGCAGTTTGTGCTTCCACTCGCCCAGCTCGTTTACGTTGAACAGGTCCGCGATCACGGTGCGCCCCGGCACCGAACCACCCGGACGTTCGTCGTAATAATCCGGCCAGGACGGCGCGCGACGCAGCTTTATGCCCTGCTCGACCAGAAAGTCGACCATCTTCGGCGCTTGCTCGATATAGGCTTTGCGTTTTTGAAAGCTGGTGCCCGGCGCGTCTTCACTCTGCCCTGCGGTGGCCTCCATATATTCCATGGCCTTGATGAAGCTGTCGTCGACCCCTTCTTCTTTCATAAACCGATTATTGGGAATCCACATCACGCCCCCCGAGCGCGAGGTCGTGCCCCCCACCATATCAGTCTTTTCCAGTATCAGGGTTCGCTTGCCCTGGGTTTTCAGGTACAGGGCGGCGCACATAGAGCCCCCACCACTGCCGACGACTACAAAATCGAACTCTTCGTCGAAGTTCAGATTACTCATTGAATGACTCCACCCAGCATTGCTTTATTTTTGTCAGGGACTGTTGTTTTCGCGTGTACTGCCGCGTTAGTTGTTGAACATGTCGCCGTTGTAGGGCATCGACACCGTGACCTGGACAAACTTCCACTGGCCGTCGCGGTTGACCATTTCAAAACGGTAGTCGGCAAAAATCCCCACCTCCGCCGGCACCCGGCTCCACTCGGTGACCGTGCCGTAGGCGTTGGCGACCGCGTGCTCGTCGGTGGCGTTATCACTGAGATAGATATTGGTGATGACATGGCGGTACTTCATGCCCCGGTCCTGCAGGCTTTTTGCCTGGTTAATCAGCGCCTGCCGACCTATATGAGGCGCACCTGGGCTAATCAACCTGCCATCTTCCAAAAACAGGTCCGCCCAGCCCTCGCCGCGATAGTTGTCCACCTCGTGGGCGTATCGGGCAATCAATTCATATACCGCCAGGCGGTTTTCCAACGAAATTGCAGACATCACATTCTCCAAATCTAGTTACTGTTATTTTTCAGATGATGACGCATGAAAGGTGGAGCGTGCTCGCTATCCCCGCCCCAGCTTGTCGATCATCATGCGTTCAATTTGCCGGCGCGCGACTTTGTTGCTCGGCAACATCGGCACCTCTTCACGACTGATTTGCACATAGGCGCGGGGCACTTTAAAACTCGACAGGCGCCCTTTGAGTTCTTCCTGCAGGCGGTCAAAATCCAGAGTCGCGCCCTCTCTTGGCACCACCGCAGCAACCACCAACTGACCCCGCTCCGCATCGGGAATGCCCACCACATAGGCTGAGTGCACACCCTCCAACTGTTGCATTTCCAGCTCCACTTCCGCCGGCGATACATTGCTGCTCGCGGTTTTAATCATGTCACCGTTGCGACCGACAAAGAGAACTCTCGCACCATCGCGCCGCCCCATATCGCCGGTATGGAGAAAGCCGTCATCGGTGAAATAGTCACTGCGCGCCACCTTGTGCAGGCCCGCCGTCAACGCAAAACCTCGCACTTGAATTTCGCCCACCTCGCCATCGGCCACCGGCGCTCCATTTTCGTCGGCAACACGTACCTCATAGCGATCGGCGATATGATCCAGCGGCGCGCACAGCGGGTAGCCCGGCACGCGCAGCTCGTCGGCGTAGGAATACGGCCCCAGGGTTTCGGTCATTCCCAAGGCCCAGATCGTTTTGGGAAGAGGCATGGCCTGCAAATCGTCGTCGGCCATCACGGTGCCCATCGCCATTTGGCTGCTGGTCCACGTACCTTCGGTGCACAGTGTGGTGGCGCCCACCTGAAGATTAGGCAACAGGTACATCATCAAGCCGCCCACCCAGAACATCGGCATTGGCACCGGCACCCTAGCACCGCGCTCGGTGGACACCATCGGCGTTAAATAGTGGGTGCGAAACAGGGTGGCGCCGTGACTGTGCTTGACACCCTTGGGCAGAGCCATCGAACCGGAGGTGTAAATTTCCATAAGCTGGTCGGTGGCGTGAACCTCCGCCTCAACCTGCAACAACAGGTCTTCACTGACCTGCTCGCCCCCCGCCTTCAGCCCGTCCAGCGTGTGAACGGCTGCTGGCAGGTCCTCCCCGGTGGACACTACCCAGCGCAGATACGGCACCTGCGGGAGAAACACCTCGCCCTCGCTCTGCCCGGCCAGCTCGGGCAGGGCCTCGCTTAGACGCTCAACGTAATCCTTGCCCAGCAGGCGGCGCTGGACAATCAAACCCTGCACATCGGACTGGCGCAACACCCTGACCAGCTCATTGGATTTGATAAAAGTACTGACGGGAATGGCAATGCCCCCGGCCCGCGCAATCGCGGCAAACATCAACACAAAATCCGGGCCGTTGCCGCAGATAAAACCGACGCGACTACCCTTGCCAACACCCCGAGCAATCAGACCGCGGGCGAGCTCCGCCGACTGTCGCTCAAGCTCGGTGTAGGTGAGCGCGTACTCCGCCTGGCCGTCTACCTGTATCGACACCGCGACCTGATCGCCGTAGGCCGCCGCCACATCGCGGATAAACTGCGGGAAGGTCTCAGCGGACTCGGGCATGCCTGTCGTGTAGTAAGTGTTATTCATAAACAGCACAGTCACTCTGTATGTGGTGGTCACCTGGGCGGCGCGGCGGGCTTTGCATTATTGTCAGGAGCCCACCCGCGGAGCGTCTTGCGAGGCTAGCCTACTAAAGTCCGCACCGAACGGTAAACATAAACACCCAATAATTGACTATCTGTTAATTATTATTGACAAGCCGACAGCGATTCGCAATGATTATCTGACAATTGTTCAGCACTTGCGCAAACAGCGCTCCATCGCTGCACACAGTTCACTACAGTGAAAATAATCAGAAGTTGCGCTCCGAACCGTATTGATACCACTAGCGGAGGCGCAGGAGGAAGCATGTCAACGGAATCCAGAAAGTTACGATACGTCATTATTGGCGCCGGCATGGCGGGCATTCTCGCCGGTATCCGACTCCGCCAGCGCGGCGAATCCAACTTTGTGATCTACGAAAAAGGCGACACGGTGGGCGGCACCTGGCGGGAGAATTCCTACCCCGGCGTGGCCTGCGACACCCCCGCACACTCCTACAGCTACTCCTTCGCCTTCAATCCGGACTGGAGCGCCTTTTACGCTCCCGGCGCGGAAATCAAAGACTATTTCGAGCGCATGACTGACAAATTCGGGGTGCGCGAGTTTATCCAGTTCAATACTGAAATCGCATCCTGCCGCTACGAGGACGGGCGTTGGCATATTGAAACCAAGACAGGCGCCAGCGACGTTGCCGATGTACTGGTGGCCGCCACCGGCGTGCTGCACCACCCAAGTATTCCCAATATTCCCGGGCTAGAAGATTTTCAGGGCGCCTGCTTTCACAGCGCCCACTGGGATCACAGCATCGACTACAACGACAAGCGCGTGGGGGTGATCGGCAACGGTTCCACCGGCGTGCAGATTGTCTCGGCGCTGTCTGGCAAAGTTAAAAAGCTGGTTCACCTGCAGCGCTCACCGCAGTGGATTATGCCCTGCCCGGACACCCGCTACTCCGCCGAGGAACGCGAAGCCTTCCGCGATGATCCCGACAAAATTGAACAGGTGCGCAGCGGCCCCGAGGCCCAGGCCCGGCGCGGTCGCTTTCTGGCCGCGATTATCGACGCCAATTCGCCGGAGCTGGCCGAGATTCAATCGATTGTCGAGCAGAACCTGGAAGACAGTGTCAGAGACCCGGCGCTGCGGGAAAAACTGCGCCCGAACTATCGCGCGGCCTGTAAACGCATGGTGTTTTCACCCAACTATTACGAGAAGGTGCAGGATCCGTCGGTGTATGTGGACACCAGCGGAATTGAGCGCGTCGAAGCCAATGGCATTCGCACCGGTGATGGCAGCTTCCACGAGCTGGATGTGATTGTGCTGGCCACCGGTTTCAAGGCCGATGCTTTTGTGCGCCCCATGACCATTACCGGCCGCGACGGCGCCGACCTGAACACCCTTTGGCGCGAACACCCCAAGGCCTATTACGCCGTGACGGTGCCCGACTTCCCCAACTTCTTTATGCTCAATGGCCCTACCGGACCCGTGGGTAACTTCTCGCTCATTGATATTGCCGAACGCCAGTGGAACTACATCGACCAGCTGGTCGAGCTGCTGCGCAGTGGCGAGGCGAAGGCCGTCGATCCCACACCAGAGGCCCTGGCGGACTATGAGACCCGGCGTACCGAGGCCGCCATGAACACCGTGTTTGCCTCCGGTTGCCAGAGCTGGTACCTCGACGCCAAGGGCGTACCCCAGGTCTGGCCCTGGCCGTATGAGTATTTTATGGAAGTTATGGCCAAACCCCGGCTTGAAGACTACCGGCTGACGCCTGTCTAAGGCGCGCAAGCGCTGAAACTGCAGCCGCTGCAGAAACCATAGTCACCGCTAAATCACACAACGCTACTAGCCAAACCACTACACCGGGGCCCAAACGCCCCGGTGTAGTGGTTTGCAGCGCCGCCATTGTTACCACCCCCTTTGCCCGCCCTCCGCTGAGAACGCAAATGGAATAAAGACCGATTTCCGGCTAATAAAATTGTGTGCCTTGCCAAGCTGTATTACTATTCGACACTGTTGTTGAGTTATCTTATGCGGCTAACTAATAATCTTTCGAGGAGATAATAATGGATACGCTTCAGGATGCGCTGTTGTACATCAATGGCGAAATGCGCCCGTCGAGCAATAATCAGTACTTCGACAATATCAACCCCTGGACTGGCGCGCCCTGCGGCAAGGCAGCGGACGCAACGGCTGACGATGTAGAGCAGGCCATTAGCAGCGCCCGCGCCACCTTCGACAATACCGATTGGGCAACCAGCCACGACAAGCGCTACGAGCTGGTTAAAAAATACGTTGATGAACTCTGCGCAGCCCGCGAAGACCTGGTGCTAATCTCCCGTCTCGAAGTGGGTGCCGCCATCGGCGCCGCCGCTATGGCACAGGTCGACGGTGCACTGGATGGCGCCAAGGACCTGATCGAATGTTACAAGCAAATGCAGTGGCAAAAGGACCTTGGCCGCAAAACTACAATGGGCGCCGACACGCAGCGCTATGTGGTGCGCGAGGCCGCCGGTGTCGTTGGTGCCATTACGCCCTGGAACGTGCCCTTGTACGTTAACATTGGCAAAGTCATCGCCGCACTGCTGGCTGGCTGTACCGTTATTCTGAAGCCCGCACCGGACACCCCGCTGATGGGTTCCATTATGGGCGAACTGGCGATTAAAGCGGGCCTGCCCGCCGGTGTGCTCAGCATCATCCCCTCCGCTGACCCCGCGATGGCCGGCGAAATGCTGACCACCGACCCCCGCGTTGACCTGATCTCCTTCACCGGCTCCACCGCCGTCGGCAAGCTGATCATGAAAAACGGCGCCGACACCCTCAAGCGGGTCTTCCTGGAACTGGGTGGCAAGTCTGCCTACGTGGTACTGGAAGACGCCGAAGACTTCGACATGGTGGTAATGCGCTCCATGGTGGTGTTCCACGCCGGCCAGGGCTGTGCCTACCCGACCCGCCTGCTGGTGCCCAAGAGCCGCTACGAGCACGCCTGCAAACTGCTGGAAATGGCCTACGGCGGCTTCTCGCAAATGTGGGGCAAGTTTGACGAAGCATCCTGCATCATGGGCCCGCTGATTTCCAAAAAGCAGCTCAACCGCGTTCACGACTACATTGAAATCGGCAAGGCAGAGGGTGCCCGTCTGCTGGCCGGTGGCAACCTGCGCCCCGATATGGGCGACGGCTTCTTTGTTGAGCCCACCTGTTTTGTAGACTGTAACAACGAGATGCGCATTGCCCGGGAAGAAATCTTCGGACCGGTACTGGTGGTGATTCCCTTTGAGGATGAAGCCGATGCGGTACGCATTGCCAACGACAGCGACTACGGCCTGGGCGGCGCAGTGTACGGCAGCCCCGAGAGCGCCATGCGCGTGGCCTCACAAATTCGCGCCGGCGCCCTGAGCGTCAATGGCGGCCTGGGCATCACCGGCGACCTGCCCTTCGGCGGCTACAAACAGAGCGGTATGGGCCGCGAGTGGGGCCTGGAAGGTATTGAGGAATTCACCGAGATCAAAGCCATTGGTCTGGGTGCCGCTTCCGCTGAAGCACTGAAGGGCTAAGGCCCAACCCCTTTCTTCATAGCTTGCGGGGGAGTCTTCCCCCGCCTTTTTTCACGCAGGCTTACACCCGATCACTGCGCGGCTTCAAACTGCTCTCTTAGCCACTGCCCCGCCTGGTTCACCGCATCGGCAGCAATATCCACACTTCCCGCCGCACTCAGGTAACCGTGCAACATGCCCGGATCACATCGGCTGGTTACTGCCACACCACTATCGGCAAGCCGTTTCGCATAGGCCAGCCCTTCGTCCCGCAGCGGATCGAGTTCGGCAACACAAATCATGGCCGGAGCCAGACCTTCCGCACTTTCGACCTTGAGCGGCGATACCAGCGGATTGTTTCGGTCTACACCCGGCGGGCAGTAGTGATCCCAGAACCAGCGCATGTCAGCTTCTGAAAGCAAATAGTTCAGTGCCCCCACCTCCCTGTAGGAATCGGTGCTGAAATCACTGTTAGTCACCGGATAGGCGAGAAACTGAGCAGCGATGGCGGGCGCTCTGCCGTCGCGACTGAGTATTGCCGCGGCGGCGACCAGGTTCGCTCCCGCACTCTCGCCAACCAGCACCAGAGGCAGCTTGCTCCGCTCTGCCACGGCAGTCATAACGGCGGTAACATCATTAAGCGCAGCGGGATAGGGATGCTCCGGCGCCAAGCGGTAATCCACGCTGATCACCTCGCACTCGGCGAGGTTGGCCAGTCGACGGCACAGTGCGTCGCCGGTATCCAGGTCACCGATCACCCAGCCACCGGCATGAAGATAGATGCAGACGCCTTTCACCTCTCCCTGAGGCCGGTAGCGGCGCACCGGAATGTCCCCGTCGGGGCCGGTCACATGCTCGTCAATACACTCTGCGAGTTCCGGTATGCCAACCGGCACGGGCGCAGCGGCAAGACTGGTTTTTAGCATTTCCCGCGCCGCCACTGGCGTTATCTGATGATAGAAGGGCCGATCCAGCTCGGCGTAAACGTCGAGAATCGCCTGATAATAGGGATGAACCTGCGCAGTTTTTTTCTCACTCACAATAAATACCTGTTCCTGTTTCTGTTCGTGTTAAAGCTCAGTTGCTTGGAGCTTGTTTTCCTCGCCGCTCAGACGGTGGCAACAGGGGCCGCCGGCGAACCCACCGCCCCCGGCAAATTCAGTGGCGGAGCAGTCAATAAAAACGCCGTTCGCCGGTGCTCAGCCAACCAGGCGGCGAGCTCGCCAAACCACCACAGCTCACCCAAATGGATACCAAGTTTGACCAGGCAATGTTCATGCAGCGGCATCAAGGCCGCATCGCTGCAACGTTGCACGCCCTCTATTTTCTCGACCATGGGATTGTCGGCGCAGATCGCGGCCAGGCCGCTGTCGTCAATCCAGCGCAGCAACTGGGCGTCAGTACCATCCAGGCCGGAGCAGCGGGCCATTGCAGCGGGGTCGACGTGCTCGCCCGCGCTGAGCAGCAAATCGGCGTAACCGGTGTAGAGGCAGAGAAAATCACCCGAACCTACACTGGCTCCCTGAGCCTCCATTGCCGCCATCAGCGCCCCGTATCCGACCAGGGCATGGTCCCCCTGTCCGACGTCGCGGATGTCTACCAATACCCCCCGCCCCTGCACACAGGTCGCAGCGAGTTTTTCGATGCCGAGGGATTGGGCTCTGGGCGCGATGCCCTCAGCCGGTTGAACAAAATCCATATCGGCGCGAAAGCCGTTGTAAAAAATATGCTCGGCGTGACCGTCGTTGTCCGCATCAAAGCGAATACCGTAGTGGCTCAAACCATCCCACTGGGTTGAGTATTGCAAATCCATGGTAACGCGGTCGTCGTTGACCACATCAATCGCCCCAGGCACCGTCCAGTCGTACATGGTTCGGCCATCCCGCGCCGTTGTCGGCGAGAGCAAAGGGGCATGGCGCCCCGGAAATATTCCGCCCCGAGGGTAATCCAGGGGCAAGCTCAGTAAAAACGCGTGGCCTTCGCGGGCCTCTGCCAAGGCCCGCTGCCGACATTGGGGCGTGATGAGATTCATGCGCCCTACCTGGTCGTTTTCGCCAAACTCTCCCCACTTTGCACCGCTGGGCTGTTTCAACCACTTCGGCATACACCCTGCTCCTGACTATGCCACATCGTTACTTCTCACCAGGCCCTTGCGTGATCGAGCAGCCTCGGTCGATCAACCACGAGCGATCCAGTGAGGCGACATCGGCGCAGCCCATCAAAATCATCGCCCGCCGCATCTCCTGCTCAAAAATCTCAATTACCGAGGCCACCCCCGCCTCGGCGCCTGCGGCGAGACCGTAGAGGTAGGGCCGGCCAATAAACACCCCGCGCGCCCCCAAGCACAAGGCGGTGATCACATCGCTGCCGCGGCGCACGCCACCATCCAGATAAACCTCACCCCGGCCAGCGATTTTTTCCACAACAGCGGGAAGCGCGTCGATTGACGCCAGCGCGCGGTCCAGCTGCCGCCCACCGTGATTCGACACCACCACGCCATCGGCACCGATGTCCGCAACGGCACGCAGGGCGTCGTCGGGGTCCAGTATGCCTTTGACATAAAATTTACCCGGCCACTGATCGCGCATCCAGGCCAGGTCTTCCCAACTCAGGTCCGCCTGCATATACCTGGCCTGCACCTCCGCCGAAGCAATGGCATCGTCCGCCGCGCCGGTAATGGCTCTTTTGAAACCTGTTGCCGCACCGCTTCCTGCCCCACCGTCCCGCTCCAGATAGTGCACCGCCGCGATACGCCGGTGTACCAGCAGGCCGTATAGCCAGCGCGGGTAACACAGCATATTCAACGCCCGCGCCGGGGTCAGTATGCGCGGCTGCCCCATGCCATTGCGGCGCTCCCCCTCCCGGTTGCCCAGGGTCGGCACATCGACGGTGACAAACAGCGCGGAGTAACCCGCTGCGCGAGCGCGATCCATCAGCGCCGCGACTTTCGTCCGGTCGCCAAAGGGGTAGAGCTGAAACCAGTGACTTGCCTCGGTGGCGTCAGCGATTTCTTCCAGTGAATAACTGGACGCCGTGCTGATCACCGCGCGGGTGCCCTTGCGCTCGGCGGCGCGGCTTGCAGCAATATCAGCCTGCCAATGACTGAAACCCGCCGCCCCGGTGGGCGCCAGTGCCAGCGGTAGGGCAACTCGCTCCCCCGCCATTGTCGTCTGCAGAACCGGCCGGCTTACCCCGCAAAGGCTGCGTTGCCGCAAACGCCAACGACCAAAGCCAGCGATATTTTCAGTAAGGGTGACATGATCATCGGCGCCACCGTCGATGTAGTGCCAAGCCATATCCGGCAAGCGTTTTCTGGCCAGTGCTCGCCATGCCTCGACACTGACCGGCGGGGTTTTGTCCCGGAGACTGAACTGCATACGCCCGACTATCTCCCGCTGATGATGACTGGTGCAGGCCCGCGCAGCGGCAGGGAGCTGTAGGAGTAAGGCGCAGCAATCTCATAGGCAGTGATGTTATCGAGCAGCGCATTCACCGCCGCCTCCACTTCCAGCCGGGCGAGGTTCGAACCGAGGCAATTGTGCAAGCCCACACCAAAGCCGAGATTAGGCTGGGGCTTACGGTGGATAGAAAAAGCATCGGGATCGTTGTAGCGCGCCGGATCTCTATTCGCCGCCGCTAGCAGGCAGGTGACGTTATCTCCTTCGGCCAGCTCGACACCTGCCACCACAATGGCACCGCCCCGCACCCGCCGCGGCAGCGTGCCCACCACTCCCTGCCAGCGTAACACCTCTTCGTTAGCGGCTCTTATCAGGCGGCGGTCAGCGGCAATTTCGCGCTGCACCTCGGGCCGTTCCCCATAGGTGAGAAAGGCGTGGTCCAGCCACTTGGCCGTGGTTTCATTGCCGGCAAACAGTAACTGCCTGAGGTTCTGCACAATCTGCTCGTCGGCAAAGCCCTTCGCCGCACCCTGCTGCGCCATTAAACTAATCAAATCATTCAGCGGCGCTTGACGCCGTTGCTCAAGCAGATCAAACAACAATTCCGCCAGGGCAGATTTTGCCCGCTCACGGCGATCGATCACCGCCTCCCGGCGGGCTTCATCCACGTAAGACGTGCTACCACCCGCAAGGGCATCGCTCCATTGCACGACATCATCCAGGCGCTGTCGGGGCACCCCCATCATCAGCGCGATAACCATGGTCGGCAGCGGCCGACACAGAGCGGTGGAGAGATTCACCGCCTCGCCGTCCTTCAGTCGCTCCACAACCGGCGTGAGCAGCGCTTCAACAATCAAGTCGATATCCTCGCCCCGCTCAACAATACTCTGGGGCCGAAACGCCGCCGCCCACACATCACGAATGGTGTTGTGGCGCTCGCGGTCGTCCATGGCGATAAAGGCGTCGCGGCCGAACAGGTCCTCAACCACCGTGCCCTCAACGGTAAACCGCGCGAAATTAATGGCGGTCTGGCGCACTTCGCGATCGGTGGTAATCAGCCAGCGCTGGTAGCACTCGTGCCAGACTACCGGCCCCTGCTCCCGCAGCGAGGCAAGCGCCGGCCAGGGGTTGTCGGCAAATTGCTCGCCGACGATATCGATATCAGTGACCGGCACTCCATTGCGCAAAGACACGATCAAGCCCCCAGTCCTTTGGCAATCACTTCACCTGCATCGCGGGAGCGCGCGCCGGTAACAGCGCTGCTGCGATACAACACAAAGCCGCAGGCCACAAAGCAGCAAACCACATAGGGAAGGTAACCCACCGGCGTGGCCCGCGCGGTCAGGCCGGCCTGCGCCGCGAAGTATTCCGGCAGGGCGTATATCCACAAGCCCAGGAAGACAAATAGATAGGTGCGGAAAAAATTTAGCGGGTAGCGGTCAGACGCACTCGATTCCGTATTCTCACCCCCATTTAACACAAATACGAAAATCCCCAGCGACGCGGCGGTCGCAACGCCTAACACCGATGCGTAGGCTGTTATCGCCGCGGCGCTGCTCGAAGCCAGATTGGGAATGCTCGCGGTGGGCAATACTCCGTTAATCACCGGCAATAGCACACCGATCAGCAGCGTTAGTGCAATCAAAGTTGGCTTGGAAACGAGCAAACTGCGACGCTGACGCGAGGCGGCATACTTGCTGGCGATCCCTCTGACCAGTACCGTGGCAACCATCGGCGGTGTCAGGCTAAAGACAATGACACTGCTCCAGGGTACCGACGCCAGGCGATGGCTGACTAGCGGGTTGTCAAAATTCCACACCCACCAGGTGTACTGAGGGCCGAAGTGGTCGAATATTTCGTAAAAGCAACTGTGCACAAAGCCCACACACAGCGCACCCAGCCAGATTCCCCCGCGGCGCTCTAAGAGACCTGTTTGCTGCACCAGGGCGTAGCTGGGGCACAACAGCGCCGGATACAGGGCGACAATGTAAAGCGGCGTCTGGTTGTAGAGAATGCCGACACTGAATTCATTGTGGGTAAACACAAAGCCGATATCCAGGCCGAGAAGATGGGGAAAGTACAGCGGCACTTCCGACACAAACAGATAGACGATAGACGCCCAAAACAAACAGAGGTTGGACGGGTCGCCCCGCTCCCGCCAGCGGCGCCGGGCGTGGAAGAATGCCATCACGGCGCCGGCGATCATCAGCAGCTCTACAACATTCATCGTCCAGTGTTTTAAGGCCAGGGGATTATTCCAGTAAATCAGTGAATCCAGTGCCGCCGGATTCACGCCCCCCATTTTTTCATTCGCCACCCGCAGGTATTCAGCGGTTACGATAGTCATGCGCAATTCCTATAATTGATCTTTTATGCAGTGCGTCGCTCTTTTATTCGGTAGTGCGATCAGACTGGCACCGCTCGGGGTACCCCGTACACCTGCGTCATATCTTCGCCGCGCTCATAGCGGCCATTCCATTCGTGGTAGTAGTGCGGAATTTTCTGGTTTTCGGTGCGGTGCCAGGGCATTTGCGCGCCGACAATACCCAGTAGCGCCTGCAGGTTTTCACCGAGCGGAATGCCCTTGTAAGCGTCTGCCGAGTAGACCGCTTCAGGCACCTCCGGCACATGTTTTTTAAATTCCTCTTCGAGCAGTGCCAACCCCGCCGCAACGTGTTTCATAAAGGACGGAAAACTGCCGACCCGATACCAGTACTTGCCAACCACGTGGTCGTAGATCATCAACGCGGAGCTGCGGTGTTCGATTTCCTCGCAGAAGTGCCAGAGAAACAGCGAGGCCACCCGGGCATCCCCAGCGCCGAACAGCGGTTCGCGGTTGTCGATCAACAGCTTGAAACTCGGCGTAAAAATACTTTCCAGACCGCCGGCATACGCCAGGTGATAATCCAGACTCCTTTCCTCATACAGCGTATCGAAGTGCTGGACGATTTTATCCAGGGCTCCTCGCAGACCGGGATAACGCTCAATCAAAGCCTTCACATGCTGACGGTGGGCATAGGAATGCAAGCCTTCCTGAACCCGAAACGCCTTGGCCTCCTCCAGCACTTCGGCATCGCTGATAAGCGGCTCCGCATCCTTTACTGCCTGGCAGTAATATTTCTCCAGGCCAATGGCAAAAAATGAAACTTTGTTCATTAACACCGAAAAGCCGGGGTTCTGCGGATTCCAGATAAAATCCACCCCATCGAACTTAAACGGTATTCTTCTTATTATTAAGTCAGTCACCCTGCTGCCCCTGTGCTTGCGGGTTGTATCGCCCGCGGCGCGCAGTGTTCACTCTGTCGCGCCGATCAAGAGGGTCCACAATTATCATTTAATTGACTACCTGTCAATTTCACGCAGTAAAGCTCCAGCCCCTTAGTCATCGACCAAGTCTTTTCCAAAATAGCGATGTTCGGGCAGTAAAAAGATGGCATTTTATGGCTGTTTGAGCACCCCAATAATTAACTATTATTCAATTATGCTAGAAATCCGTCACACAAATCGGTATATTTTTGGCCATTGAAGCAACCCAGAATTCGAATAAGCCAAGGACTCGTGATGAATACAAGTGCAGATCCAAGAATCCCAGTGGAATATGCGTCCAAGCTGGCCGATGCCCGTGTTTACGCCACCAACGAATTGTTTGATGTTTACTCGTGGCTGCATGCCAACAATCCCCTCGGCCTTGCCGAAATAGAGGGCTTTGACCCATTTTGGGTGGTAACCAAGTACGAGGATATACTCGAAGTCAGCAAGTTCCCCTACGGCAACAACCCCTCTACCTTCATGAACAAGAGCAGCAGAAACATCTCAATGCAGATGTCAGAATCGCCACTTGCGCTGTCTCTGATTCAGATGGACGAGCCGATGCACATGAAATACCGGCTGCTGACCCAGCCCTGGTTTATGCCGGCTAATATCAAAAAGCGCGAAGTGGAAATCCGCGAGATCGCAAAAAAGGCAGCGGCTCGCATGGCCGAAATGAACGGCGAGGGAGATTTTGTCGGTGAGGTTTCCCTCAACTACCCCCTAGAAGTCATCATGAATATTCTGGGCGTACCGGAAAAAGATTTTCCGTTCATGCTACGCCTGACCCAGGAAATCTTTGGTCCCCAGGATCCCGACACGCAAAAATTAATTGAGAGCCTTTCAACCGAGGATATTTCAAAGCTGCAAATTCAGGTGGTTGGCGAGCTAATCGAATACTTCGACACCATCACCAAAGCCCGCCGCGAAAACCCCACTGACGACCTTGCCAGTGTCATTGCCAATGCGGTGATCGACGGCGAGCCCATTTCCGACAACGCAATGAATGGCTACTACCTGGTTGTTGCCACGGCTGGTCACGACACAACCTCCTCGTCCGCCTCTATTGGCATGTGGGCACTTGCCACTCAGGAAGGCTTGTTGCAACGCCTACAGGCCGACCCTACATTGTTGACTGCGTTTATCGATGAATCCATCCGCTGGGCCTCACCGGTGAAGAATTTTATGCGCTCCGCGCCCGAAGATGTCGAAATCCGCGGCAGAAAAATCAAGAAAGGCGATTGGTTGATGCTGTGTTACGCTGCAGGAAACCGCGACGATGCCGCGTTCGAAAACCCCTACTCATTCGATATCGACCGCAAGCCCAACAAACATGTGGCCTTTGGCTTCGGCCCCCACCTATGTCTGGGTCAGCACTTGGCCAAAATGGAGCTGCGCATTCTATTTGAAGAACTTCTCCCCAAACTCAAGTCAGTGAAGCTGACTGGCGACCCACAAATGCTGGAAAGCTTCTTTATCAATGGCCTTAAAAAGCTGCCCATCCAGTTTGAAATGACCGAATAAGATTGATGCGGCGAGGCTGCCCATAGCGGCGGCCCCGCCTGCACAACGACTCCAAGCTCCCTTCACGTACCACAAAACTTGTTATTTTCCCCGCCTCATAATATACCTGTCCGCAATAACAGCGATACGGTACCGCAGCGTGACACTCCAGTTCTTCGAATACTACAACAAGGCTTCAGCCCTTGAAGCACCCCGATTTCGCTACTGTCCACTCTGCGCGACAGCACTGATCGATATCGTGTTGGAGCAACATACTCGCGGTCGTTGCCCGGCATGTGGCTATATCCAACACCTCAACCCGGCACCGGGGATCTGCGTACTGGTCGAAAACGAGGGCAAAGTGCTGATCGGCAAACGCGCAGCAAAGAGCGTTCGCGGCGGCATGTGGTGCCTACCGTGCGGTTATATTGATTACGAAGAAAACTATCTGCAAGCCGCCCACCGGGAAGTGTTTGAGGAAACTCACCTGAAGATCAAACTGACCTCGCTGATGGACGTGTTCTCCAGCCACATCTCGCCGGGCCACCACAGCCTCGTGCCCATCGTCACTGCAACCGTGATCGGCGGCTCACCACAGCCCGGCGACGACATCGTCGAGCTTCGTTGGCTCACCCCCAAATGCGAATTGCCGGAAATGGCCTTTCAATCGGACCCGATCACCATTGAGCGTTATTTCAGCGGCGATTTTCTGCCCCGCCCCATCGACCCGCGCTATGAAGTGATCGAGTAAACGGCGCTCCAAATAGATCCCCTAAACCGGCTCGGCTTTGGTAACCGCTTTTTTGACTGGCGCTTTACGAGGCGCAGCCTTTTTGGGCGGCGCTTTCTTGGCCACAGCTTTTTTCGTTACCGACTTTTTCACCGGCGCCTTTTTAGTGGCAACCTTCTTGCTCACCGTCTTAGCCTTTTTCGCCACAGGCTTTTGCTCAGTCGCAGCTTCTATCGAAAGTCCCTTGGTGGCCTCTTCCAGCTCGGCGAGGGCATCTTCAAGATAGTCCAGCAAACGCTGCACATGGGGCACCGTTTTACGGCAGGCGATAATGCCGAAATCAACGTTTTCACTACCACTAATGATCGTAATATTGATACCCGAGCCGTGTATAACCAAGGAAATAGGGTATACACCGCCCAGCTTTGCGCCCTGCCAGTAAAAGGTTCCCTTGGGGCCCGGCACATGGGAAATACAGAGATTAGCAACCGTGTTTTCCGGCTTCCTGCCGAACAGCATATTGAACGCGCCGGGTACCAGCGAAAGTGAAGCGTAGGCCTGGATCTGACCGGCGGAAAGGCCATTGAGCTGCGCTTTGTTATAGTCCATCCCCCCTTTGATGATCCGCATACGCTCAACAGGATCGTCAATATCCGTTGCAAGACTGGTCAACGCAAAAGCAACTTCGTTCGCCGCACCCTCCACCTCGCTGTTCCCCTTGCCTCTAACAGAGATGGGAATACCCGCCAAAAGTGGATTATTCTTAGTAAATTCATTGCGCGCTTCGAGATATTTGCGCAACGCACCGGCTACCATTGCCAAAATAACATCATTATTGGTCGCCGAAAAAACTGTGGAAACATTCTTAATCCGCTCCCGCGAATACGACTGAGCGGCGATACGACGGGTGCCACTGATGGGCTGATTAAACACGCACTTGGGCGCCTTACCAGCCATTGCCACATTGGGGTTCTTCTTTTGAAAATCCTTAAAATTCTTACGCAGCTTGCGAATAACCGGCAGTACAGTCCGCCACTTTCCCGCGATGGAACCAATAGATAACAGGCTGGAAGCCACAGGAAAAGGCACGACCGGAACCTTGGTCTCCCCTTTGTCACGGCGGTCAATTTCCCAAAGCGGGGGCAAAGATTTCGACGCCTCGGCGTCGGTCGCCATTGACCGAACAAGCAACTCCATACAACCCATTCCGTCTGCCATGGAGTGGTGGATCTTGAGGTAAACCGCAACCCGGCCATCTTCAATACCTTCTATGAGATAGAAGCGCCAAAGCGGGTAGGCACGATCTAGGTGCCCGCAATGCAAGCGCGAAATCATCTCAAACAATTCACGTATGCGACCTGGCTTGGGAAGCGCCAGGTGGACAAAGTGATGGGCTAGATCGAAGTCGTCATCTTCCTGCCAATAATGCAGACCGCGCTTCTCTACAAGGCGCTGGTTAAACAACCCCTCCGCCGTCTCGCCTGAGCGCAACTTCTGAGCCAACTCAGCGGCAAAATTTTCCTCCTCGCCCTCCGGCGGCTCGAACAACATCAATACGCCAATATGCAGTGGCTGATTGCGACTTTCCAACCGGAGAAAAGCATCGTCAATAAGGTGCAGTTTTTTCATTTGTAACCCTTTTATTATTTTGATTAGCAGTGCGGCAGTACTGCCATTAAGTGTAGCCTAATATCCGCCCGCAATACTCGTCAAAAATTATTACGCCCCATTTGAGGTAACGGCGTATTTTCTTCCATTAACATCGCCCCGGGTTCGCCGGCAACGCACTCATTTCCGACTTTCGAATTGCCCTGTAGGCCGGCAATATCGGCTCAAGCTCATCGGGCGTCGCCCCGTGCAAAATAACACTGTCGACCCCAAGATCCAGTTGGTGCTGAATAGCTGCCGCGCAGTTTTCGGGACTGCCAACCGCTGCGGCATTCATCCACTCCTCAGGGATAATGCCGGCCAGATATTCCAGTTCAGATTGCGTCGCTACCGCATCAAAGGCACCTTTAAAATTCTGTACAAATTCATCCTTGCGAAAGCGCTCCAGAACAGCCGGGTCCCAATCGTTTACTTTGACCAGTAAATCGCCATACCCCTGTAGATAGGACGCCAACCGGCCCACCGTTTTCTTCAGACGCACATCCTCAGGAATATGATCTCCCACCGTTGCCAATATCGACCAAATCCGCACGCGGGCGGGGTCGCGTCCGGCCTGCTCAGCACCGCGGCGCACCGCGGCAACCGCAGCTTCAACTGCGGGGTCATCAAAGAAGGTGTGCAGGTAGACCGCATCCATACAGCGGCCCGCCAGTTCCAGCGTCTTCTCCCCCATCGCCACCATGGACACAGGAATATCTTCGTCAAACTCACCAAATAGCTGCAGGTAGGGAAATTTACCCAAGCTGTTATCACAGGAGACTGCTTCACCGCGCCACAAACGCCGAAAAAGGTCTGCAGCTTCCTGTAGTTGCTTGCTGGTGATGGGCTTGAGGCCAATCGCCTGAAACAAGGCATCGAAGCCTCGCCCCAGTCCGAGTGAAAAGCGCCCTTCGCTCAACTTGTGCATGGTCATCCCGAATGTCGCGGTCACCATGGGATGGCGGGTGTTGTGGTTAGTCGCGGCCGTAGCGATACCCAGACGACTACTCACCGCCGCCGCCGCGCCACATAAGGTTGTTGCATCTTTGTAATTGAAGCGCTCCGATATCAGGCCACAGCCCAAGCCCAACGCCTCCGCCTTGACAACCTGTTCGACGACATCCCTTGGACTGGAGGAGTGCCCCGCCAGCATATAAAAGCCCAGCTCACCGAGCTGATCTATGGATGATTCATTGGATTGCATATCCCGCCCTTCTATTATTAGTCTTATTCACCAGTGTTCACGTCGGCGACCCTATCTGGAGCCAATACAATAATTAACACTTAATCAATTTTATATCATTTCTGGGGCATTGGCACAATCCATCAACACACCGAAATCCAGTGCCGATCACAAGCACGCTATTCCGGATTAATTTCGGTACAACACCGAAAATATCTGGCATAGCGACAATATCCACCACCTTTTCATTCGCACCCACGACATATCACTCTGTTGCAATTTCACAAACTTCTTGCGATCATCACCCATAACAATAAACTAACAGATTATTATTTAATTACAGTTTTTGGCACAGTATTCAACCCACTGAACAGCCCAACCAAAGCAAACATAGGCTGGCATCAGGGTGATGATATTGGTCATCAGGAACAATAAACAGCAGGACCAAATAATGTACCCAGGCATTCTTGCGCAAACCCAGCCCGACAAGCCGGCGGTGATCCAGCCTTCGACGGGCGAAATTCTGAGCTATCGTGAGCTCAACGAGCGCTCCAATCGGCTCGCCCACCTGCTGTTCGACAGAGGCCTCCGCCCCGGCGACCACGTGGCCCTGTTTCTGGAAAACCACTTGGTCTATTTTGAAACAGTATGGGCCTGCCTTCGTTCCGGCCTGTATTTCACCCCAATAAACCGCCACCTGTCGGCCAGCGAGGCGGCTTATATTGTCGACAACTGTGACGCCAAAGTCCTGATCGCGTCAAATAATCTCGAGCAGTCCGCAGCCCTGGGCGAGCTCTCTCCCCGCTGCACCGTCAAGCTCTCCGTCGGCGGGACCGCAGAGGGCTTTGAAGATTATGCCGCGGCGGTCGCCGACAAACCCTGTGACAATATCGCTGAGGAGCGACTGGGCACGATGATGCTTTACTCCTCGGGCACCACCGGAAAACCCAAGGGCATTCTGAAGCCGCTGCTCGACCAATCTCCCGAAAATGGCAGCCCGTCGGTACAGTTTCTCGCCGATATGTTTGCCTTCGATACCGCTACCGTCTACCTCTCCACCGCACCGCTCTACCACGGCGCACCCATTGGCTACAGCAACGCCGCCATTCAATCCGGTGGCACCGTCATCATGATGGAGAAATTTAACGAAGAACTCGCCCTGCAGTTGATCGAGCAGTATCGGGTCACACACAGTCAGTGGGTACCGGCGATGTTTATCCGTCTGTTAAAGCTTCCCGAAGAGGTGCGTACGCGATACGACCTTTCGAGTATGCGCTGCGCATTCCACGCCGCAGCGCCCTGCCCGGTGGATGTGAAAGGCAAAATGATCGAATGGTGGGGCCCGGTCATCGAGGAATACTATTCGTCTACCGAAGCAGCGGGCATGGCCTATATCAGCAGCGAAGAGTGGCTCAAACATCCCGGCTCAGTGGGCCGTGCGCGCGGCAAGCCATTTCATATTTGCGACGAGGACGGCAACGAACAAGCCGCCGGCAAGTCGGGCCTGATCTACGGCGAGGTACCCACCGGACCAAGTTTTGTCTACCACAAAGACCCCGACAAAACCCGTTCTGCCATCCACCCCAAAAACCCCGACTGGGTCACCGTGGGCGATATCGGCTATCTCGATGAAGAGGGTTATCTTTACCTGACTGACCGCAAGTCCTTTATGATCATTTCCGGCGGCGTCAATATTTACCCTCAGCAGATCGAAGACGCCCTGGCCCTCTACCCGAAGCTGGACGATGTCGCAGTTATCGGCGTACCCAATGAAGACCTCGGCGAAGAGGTTAAGGCGGTTATACAACTTGCACCAGGCATTGAAGCCTCGGAGCAACTCGCCGATGAAATCAAAGACTTTGTACGCGAAAAACTTGGCAAGCAATTGGTGCCGAGATCCATTGATTTTGTCGACGAGCTGCCCCGCGTTCCGACGGGAAAACTGAACAAAAAAGAACTGCGCGATAAATATTGGGCCAACACAAAGGCCTCGTAAAGAGGCCACACAACGCCAACCGCCAGCTTCGAACACACCGAGAAAAACCTATGCCATTTACCTATGACGAAATCATGGCCTGCCGCGCTGAGGATGTGCATTTCAGCTATTCCGACAAGGAGATGCTGCTGTACAACCTCAGTATCGGTATGGGCCGCGACCCCGCCAACGAGCGGGAACTCCCTTTTGTCTATGAAAACCCCGCGCTGCAAATCGTGCCCACAGCCCCCGCCATACTCGGTGGCGGCGGCGCAATGATACTGCGCAATATCGACATCAATTGGCCGCGCAATCTCCACGGCGAGCAACGCCTGAAAATTCATCGAGCACTGCCCGCCGCTGCCGACCTTATTGGAAATACACGCATTTCAGAGGTAGTGGACAAAGGCCCTGATAAAGGCGCGCTCATCACTATGGAAATGGACGTGCGCCTGAGCACGGGTGAACCTCTCTATACGATGGAGAATATTATGTTCGCCCGGGGCAATGGCGGCTGTGGCGGGCCAACAAAATCTGAGGCAATACCCCACACGCTTCCCGACCGGCAGCCAGACCTCATCCACATTTCTGAAACCCGATCCGACCAAGCCCTACTCTACCGCCTGCTCGGCGACCGAAATCCTTTACACGCCGACCCCAAAGTCGCGCAAAAAGCCGGCTTTCCAAAACCGATTCTGCACGGCTTATGCAGTTACGGCATTGCCGGTAGAGCAGTTTTAGTAAGCGTTTGCGACTACGATCCAACACGCATGAAAAGCTTTGACGTGCGCTTCACCTCGCCAGCCTACCCAGGCGAAACCATTCACACTGACATCTGGATCGACGGCAATATCGTGTCTTTCCGCTGCCGCGCCGAACACCGCGAGACCATATTGATCAATAACGGTCGTTGCGAAATTACTGATTAAAAATACGGAGTTAAACCATGTCGTCCAATACCGATTCCTCACCCGTTGTTATTGTTACCGGCGCTGGCCGCGGCCTGGGCCGCGAACACGCCCTGGCATTGGCTCGCGCCGGCTACGATATTGTCGTGAACGACCTAGGCGGCGCAGGCGATGGCAGCGGTGCTGACAGCTCCCCCGCCGCACAGGTGGTGGCCGAAATTAAGAGTATTGGTCAACAAGCAATAGCCGACGGCAGCGACGTCTCAAACTGGAAGGCCGCCGGTGAACTGATTCAGAAAGCGGTCGATAACTTTGGCCGCCTGGACGGTCTGGTAAACAATGCCGGTATCCTGCGGGACCGCACCTTAGCCAACCTCACGGAAGAAGATTGGGACCTGTCGATTGCCGTTAATTTGAAAGGCACCGCCGCGCCCATGCACCACGCCGCGGCGTATTGGCGCGACCTCAGCAAATCCACCGGCCAACCGGTTAACGCGGCGATAGTGAACACCTCCTCCGCCTCGGGGCTTTACTCGGCCATCGGCCAGGCTAACTATGCCGCCGCTAAAGCCGGTGTCGCCTCAATGAGTATCGTCGCGGCGCGCGAACTGGAGCGCTACGGCGTGCGGGTAAATGCGATCGCCCCTGTCGCCTCAACACGGTTAACAGAAACCGTGATGGGTGAGGAGATGAAAGCAAAACTGCATCCAGCCCTGGTTTCACCCCTGGTCGTTTATCTGCTGGGCGACGACGCCAGCAATATCACCGGGCGGGTATTTGAAATGGGCGGCGGCGCCGTGGTCGCGGTCAACACCCCCCATCCCCAAGCCGGCATGAGAGCCAGTGATGGAGTGTGGACCAGCGAGCGCCTGGCGCAAGTAGTACCTGAACTGCTCAAGCAAGTGCCCGACGCTAGCGACCCACGTTCAGCGATGCAGTTTATGATGAGCACACCTCAGGATCAGGAGAAACGTTAAAACCGCACACCAATGGAAGCATCGAACAACAATAACTAGGAGCAACAACGATGACCATGCGACGCCAATACGAAAACCGGGCGCTGTACCTCCATGAGACCTGCAAACTGGGGATCGGCGACCTGGATACTTACAACAAGGCTTTTACTGAATTGTACAAGCCGGCAATGGAAGCTCTGGACGCGCGCCTTTTCAGCCACTGGAAAGGCAGCCCATTCAATTCAGACTGGCCAGAGATCACCACGATCTGGGAAATCAACGACTACGCCCATTTCGGCAAGATCGGCGCCGCCCGTGCCGGTAGCGGAGAGCAGTCCGAAACACTCGCAGAGTGGGACAGGGCCTTGGCGAAATTGCACGCCCAGGGTGAAGGTCGCCTGTGTTACGCCAACAGCGACATAAAATCCCTGGCAGAACTCAAAGCGGAAAAATTCGACGCATCAATGGTGATCCAGGAAATCATGCAAACCAAGCCCGGCCGACAGGAGGACTATATCGAGCAATTGCGCTACGCCTATGTCCCCTGGTCTGAGCGCACCGGCAAAAAATGGCTGGGCTCTTTTGTTACTATCTTCGCCAATGAAGAGGTGATTCACTACTGGGCACTCGAAGGGGGCTGGGACGGCTTCGGCAAGTGGTACCCCAGCTGGAAGGGAGACATCCCCGACGATATCAAAAGCTGGATGAAATTGGCCCCCGCCCTTAGGGATAGCTGGGACGATTCCTTCCTCTCCGCGCTGCCCCATCACCCACTTGTAGGTTAAAACCTAAGGGGAAGAATGCGACAAAAAAGCGGAGCAATGCTCCGCTTTTTTAGTCTTGAATATCAGCCAGACAATAGAAACAAAGTCCTCAAAAGCTGTAGCGCAGTCTTGCACCCAACATTTTAGGTGCACCGACCTGGCCGTTATCAAAGCTGGTCGCCTCGTAAATGCCGGAGGAGAAGGTCAGATACTCCTCGTCCGTGACATTGGTACCAAACACAGTGAGGTCGAATCGCGTTCCCAGAATACTCTCCCAGCTTGCATTGAGGTTGAGGATGCTGAAATCATCCAATACCGCATAAGGAGAAGTTCCGTCAGCGGCAACCCGAACATTGCCAGTATAGGCATAGGTCGCACCGATATTGATTACGCCGAGCGATGGACTCAGTGGCAAGTCGTAACTAAGCGAAGCAACCCAGGATTCATCCGCAGCAAATGGTAGGTTTTCGCCCTCTGCCACACTTGCTGTTGCAGTGCCCGCTGCGATTTGCCCTGACAAGGGGTTGCCCGTTTGCGCCGTTACCGCTTCGGCGATGATTGCCGAATTGAACGGCAGTTGCTCAAGCAGTTCGGTATCGAGTTTCGAATAGGACAACACCAAGTTTAGACCATCAGCCAGGGAGAAGAAGCCCTCTACCTCAACCCCGTCCACCCGCGCTTTACCGGCATTGACTATTGTGGTGGTAGGCCCCGAGGTGGGCGAAATATACCCCGTCTGAATCTGCATATCGGTCAGGTCATTGCTGAACACCGCAATATTGAAACGCCCTGGCACCGGACCACCGAATTGGGTTTTCGCGCCGATTTCATAATTGTCGATAGTCTCGTGACCGAAGGTATCCAGGCCCGGATCTGCATTCATATTGATGCCGCCCTGACGATAGCCTCGCACGTATTTCGCGTAGAACATGGCCGCGTCACCAAAGGGTTTGTAGTCGACTTCCAATAGCCCCGTGGGCGCCTCACTCGACACTTTGGGGTTAGTCTCCGTGACTATTGCAGCCCGCTGCACCGTGAGCAAATACTGGTAGTTGGTTTTTTCGCCCTCGCCCTCTGACTCATCCCGCGTGTAGCGCAGGCCGGCGGTGACCCCAACATTTTCTGTAACGTCGTAGGTCATCTGCCCGTAGACAGCCTGACCGAGGAAGGAGTATTCGAGGTCTGTCGAAAGCACACCGCCAATCAGCCCACCTAGCGGATCAAAACAGTCGAACTGTGAAGGGTCACCCTCCAAAGTCGACAAATCACAGTACACGAGAGTAGCTGTTGTACCACCAGACACCCTATCCGGACGACTGTCTTCATAATACAGGCCCGTTTGCCAAACCATCTTGCCATCAAAGGCAATACCTTCAGCGCGCAGCTCTTCCACCCAGGTGATTTGACTCGCGGTTGGCGTACCTGGTTTGAGAATCGACCCGCCCATGGCAAACTTTCGATTTGGAGACAGCGCCGGTAAATTTCCGACCACATCCCCCAACAAGCCCAGGACTGATTGTAGTGGCGACAGATCGATACCGGTCAGCGAGGTTTCTTTAAAGTTCATCCCCCACACATCTGAGCTGTTGACTGTCTCCAGATGGCCGTAGGCGAGAATATTTTTAAAGGAGACATTCTCAAAAGCATTCCAGGTGGTGGTATTTATCAAGCGTTTTTCTTTGATAATACTCAGAGGGGTCTTCGCCGAACTGGCGACATCGTAGAAGCCGTTTTGCCCCTGAGCCTCGCGCTCGGCAAGATCTTGCTCGCAACCTCGTCCGGTAATCAAATAAAACTGAGCAGTGGGGTCAGGGTTACAATCCAGCAGGCTCATCACATAACCATTGGATTTTGAGTCGACATAATTCAAAACCGTGTAGTTTTCGATTTTGTCACTAATATCCCAAAGCACTCCGAGCCGGTAAGCCGTGTAATTTACATTGGCGAAGTCATCCGCGCCGATACCGGTAATATTATTGAGGTAACCATCACGCTCATTGTTGTCGATACCAAAGCGAATCTTAAATGAGTCTGACACAGGTAGATTGACAACAAGCTGCTGTTGCTTGGCACTGTAATCCCCACCGGAAAACTCCATATACCCCTCAAACTCGTCCGACGGACGGTTTGGCACCAGCAACACAGCGCCCCCGGTGGTATTGCGACCAAACAGTGTTCCCTGCGGGCCTTTCAGAACCTGCACATTCTGTAGATCATAAAAGTATCCGGGGCCAGCACCATCTCCCGAGGGCTGCGCTATCGCGCCCCTTGGAGCGACCACCTCGGCGAAATACGTTGCCACCGTTGCGGCAGTGCGAATTGTCTGACTGAAACCGCGCAAGGAAAATGTCGCGCTTTCGCTACCCAAGTTGGTATTTGCACTCAGCGATGGTGTGTAGGCTGCCAGATCACTGGCATTAGTAATATTTGCCTTCGACACCTGATCCTGACTAAAAACGGTGACCGATATCGGTACTTCCTGAGCACTCTCCTCCCGTCGCTGTGCCGTAACCAGAATTTCTTCCAGCTCAGCTCGCTGCTTTTTCTGAGCAAGCGCGGTATTGGGAAACAACAGACACGATACGGCAACAGATAACGCCGTGCCGGCGACAAAAAACGCAGACCAAATTGTATTATTCACTCGAGCCCCCGAGTAGTAGCGTCCTAGCAATATTTGCTTATTATTTTTTTAATGTTTCACCGAGGCATCTATACGCCAGCGGGCCAGAAACCCGGCCCGCAGCGCAGACATACCCCGTCAGAAATTGTACTTGAGACTTGCGCCCACCATTTTAGGCAGCCCCATATTTACCGACTCGTAACCCAACTGACTATAGGTACCCGAGGAGAAGGTGATGTACTCCTCGTCTTTTATATTGGTACCGTAGACAGTCAGGTCAAAAGCACTGCCCATAATGCCGTACCATCCGGCATTCAGGTTCAAGATAGAATAATCATCAAGCATATCGTTTGGTGTTGAACCGCTTGCGGCCGTGCGCATTTCACCCGTGTAGACATAAGCTGCACCGACTTCCATCAAGCCCCAGCTCGGAGAGAGCGGCAGGCGATAACGCAACGAAGCCACCCAGGAGGAGTCCGCCGCAAAGCGCATCTCGTCGCCCACATTTTCCGCAGGGGTTACGGTGGCACCCGCGAGCTGCCCCGACAAAGGATTACCCGAAGCCGCGGTTACCGCATCAATAATCGCCTGAGTGTCAATATTCGACTGTTCAAGCACTTCCGTATCCAGCTTCGAATAAGACAAGTTCAACAATAGGCCTTCGTACAACGCAAAGGTCGCTTCAATCTCGTAACCCTTAACTTCAGCTTTGCCCAAGTTAGCAATAGTTGACGTTGAACCTGAGGTAGCGGAAACGTATCCCACCTGCGCCTGGGCATCGGTCAGCTCATTATCGAAGTAGGAGACATTGAAACGGCCAGGAACCGGACCACCGAAACTGGTTTTCAAACCGATTTCATAGGTATCAATATATTCCGGCTCAAAGGTATCAATACCGGCATCTGCCGACAGGTTGACGCCGCCCTGACGATAGCCCTTGATATATTTGGCGTACATCATTGCGTCCATAAAATCGAGATCTGGCTTGTAATTCAGCTCCACCATCCCGGTTGGTTCGCGGCTTACCACGGTAGGGCTGGTGACGGTTTCATTCTCAGTAGCCCGAATCATAGTCAAATAGGAGTACCGTTTTTTGACACCACGCCCCGAGGATTCATCCTCGGTGTATCGCGCCCCCAATGTCAGGGTCAGAGAATCGAGAATATCGTAGCTCGCCTGTCCATAGATCGCCTTACCAAGAAACTGATACCGATACTCAGTGTTAAGTACACTGCCGATAGAACCAGCAAGGGGATCAAAGCAGTTCCACTCGCTGGGTTCCAAGGTTTCCAGAGTGGTAAGATCACAGTACAACAGCGATGCAGTGGTATTACCAGAGTAGCCATCGGGGCGACTGTTTTCATAGTACAAGCCAGCTTGCCAAAGCAGCTTATCGCTCAGAGAGGTTCCCTGTAGGCGCAACTCTTCCACCGTGGTTTCCTGACTCGCGACCGGAATATCAGGGCGCGCTACCGATGCCCCCACCGTGAATTCCCTATTTGCATCACCGATCGGCGCGCCGGGAAAACCCAGACCGCCGGTCGCGTAGCTCTCTTTGAACCGCGTTCCAAAAACGTTGGAACCATTGCGGGTCTCAAGGTGGCCGTAGGCGAGAATATTGGTCAAGGTTAAGGAATCGCTGATATTCCAGGTTGTTGTGTTAATCACGCGTTTTTCTTTGATCACACTTTCCGCTGTTTTAACGGTACTTGCTACATCGTAAAAACCATTATTTCCAGCAGCAGCCTGCTCACTCAACTGAGCGCCACACGCCAAACCGATAAACGCGTAGAACGGCAGTGTCATATCGCCGTTACACAGATCAAGCCTTTCGGTATAGCCGTTTGTCTTCGAATTGACGTAGTTAAAAATAGTGTAATTTTCAAGGGTATCAGAAATGTTCAAAACCACGCTGAAACGACCAGCGGTGTAGCCCACATTCCCCAGATCACTCGGGCCAATCTCGCTAATATTATTGAGGTAGCCATCCCGCTCCTTTTTATCAATACCGAAGCGGATTTTGAGATTGTCCCTAAGCGGCACATTTACAGCCAGCTGCGCCTGCCGTTCATTGTAGTCTCCCACAGAGAACTGCGCATAACCGCTCTGTTCATCGTCGGGTTTGTTCGGCACCAACAATACGGCGCCACCGGTAGTGTTACGCCCAAACAGGGTTCCCTGCGGACCTTTCAGGACCTGAACGTTCTGCAGATCAAAGAAGTAGCCCGGGCCGGCACCATCCCCCGACGGCTGGGCGATTGCACCGCGAGGCGCGACCACCTCAGCAAAATAGGTTGCTACGGTTGATGCGGTGCGGATTGTCTGGTTAAAGCCACGCAGGGAAAACGTCGCATTTTCATTGCCCAGATTAGAGTTCATGCTCAGCGAAGGAGTATAGGTGGCAAGATCACTGGCATTGGTAACATTCGAGCGGGACAACTGCTCTTGACTAAATGCAGTGATCGAGATCGCAACATCCTGAGCGCTTTCTTCTCTGCGCTGGGCAGTAACCACGACCTCCTCAAGCATGCCTTTAGCATTGGAATTGGCATCCTCCGCTGCATTCAAAGACCCACTACCGGTAACTGCAACGCCCGTCATTGCGGCGACAAACAACGCCGATTTACTCAGAGATTGACTCATACTTGTTCTCTTTTGTTATTTGTTACTGCAAAACCCGCGGCAGCGAAAATGCAGCTGCACGTTCTGCCGCGCTGACGCTTCTCAATTCGCGCCAACTCCCACTTTGCCTGACAAACCTTTTATTTCATTTATTAAGGACGACACACCGGCTTAGAACCGGAATCGAACCATCAAGACAGGGATAGTTTAAACACACAAACTGATAAGTAGTCAACTTTTTAATAATCAACAAGAACACGCAAAGAATGCGGCTTGTGGCGCCATTTCCCAGGGTTAATCATCAAATCCACGAAATTACACAACACTGGACGAGAACTTATTCAGCCCGCTATTATTGCTGCTATGTTAGTTTTTTAGGTTATCGCCGTGCATACCCCATATTTTAATAAACAATTACACGCCACCCCTGACACCACCGCGCTTGCCGATCTGAGCCGGACACGAAGCTGGCAGGAGCTGGATCTGAATATTGCCAGGATGGCGGAATTCCTGGCAGGGGAAGCGGGACTACGACCCAACGACCACATAGCGATAATGGTTGGAAATCGTGTCGAATACATCGAGCTCATGCTCGCAGGTATGTTGGCCGGACTCTGGGTTACTCCGGTTAACACCCACCTTAACCCCCAGGAAGTCGACTACATCCGCCGCGATAGCGGCGCCAAAATCCTCTTCCACGACGACGCCCATCAACATCTGCTGCTCGCCAATGCAGATGACACCTGCAAAGCAATGAATGTCAACGACGTCGCCCAACAACTCCCAGATACCCCCAGCACGCCGATAGATGCCCACGCTCCTGCCGGTGGCACCATGCTATATACCAGTGGCACAACCGGTAAACCCAAGGGCGTAAAGCGCGCCAAACCCAACACCGTGGCGGAAATGGTCGAGCGGATGCAAAATCTGGGTCGCGCCTTCGGCCTTACGGGCAATGGCCCCCACCTGGTGACCGGCCCCCTGTACCACGCCGCACCCGGCTTGCTAGCCATGTACGATATGATCAACGGCGCACCCATGGTGGTATTGCCGAAGTGGAGCTGTGATTCCTTCTTCAACACGGTGCGCGACTACCGGGTTACCACCACCCACCTGGTTCCCACCATGTTTATCCGCCTGCTGGAGGCTTGGGAGCAACGACAAAAAAGCGGATCGACCGACGAAATCGACCTCTCATCGCTGCAATATGTTTTGCACGGCGCGGCACCAATCAGCCAAGCCGTAAAGCAGCGTATGATCGACTGGTGGGGCCCCATCCTGACAGAATACTGGGGCGCCACTGAATCCGGCGTTGTCACCATGGTCAGCAGCGAAGACTGGCTGAGCCACCCGGGCACCGTAGGCAGAGCCATCGCCAATTTCGAGGTGTTTGTCGCCGACGAGCTGGGCAACCCAACAGGGGAAGATGAAGGCCTGCTGTTTTGCCGCCACAAGCACCTGGCCCAGGTCTTCAGCTACCACAACGACCCGGACAAAACCCGGAGCACTCACCCTCAGGACTATGTATTCAGCCTTGGCGACATCGGCCGCATCGACGAAGACGGTTTTGTGTATCTCTCTGATAGAAAATCAAACATGATTATTTCTGGAGGCGTGAACATCTACCCCACCGAGGTTGAACAAGCGCTTCTTGAGCATGAAGATATTGCCGATGCAGCGGTGTTCGGCCTACCCGACCCTGAGTGGGGGGAAACGGTAAAAGCCGTTGTCGAATTGCGTGAGGGCCTGGCACCCCAGCCCGAAATGGTCGAGGAGATTCGCAGCTTTTTGCGCGAACACATCGCTGGCTTTAAAATTCCCCGCGCCATCGAGTTTACCGACAAGCTGCCCCGCAACCCCTCTGGCAAGGTGCCCATTCGGGAGCTAAAAGCCCGGTATAGCTGAGTCACACCGGACTTCCTGCAGCGGTGTCACCACCGCGTGCTATATGTGTGACAATACCGGCAAACACAACACCATTACTGGAGAAAATAATGAGTAATCCAGCGGCGCCGACACAGCTTGCCAACGCCGATACCGAACAGGTAACGCCACAGGCCTACTATGCGCTTGGCGTATTGCTGGCAGCCTATATCCTGTCGTTTATCGACCGCAACGTCATGGCAGTGTTGATTGGCCCAATCCGCCAGGACCTTCATATAACAGATTTCCAGTACAGCCTTCTGCACGGCTTTGCCTTTTCAATGTTTTACATTGTTCTGGGTATACCCATCGCCCGGCTAGCCGACCACAGCAACCGTAAGTGGATTATTACTATCGGCATCTTTTTCTGGAGCATCATGTGCTGCCTGTGCGGCATGGCGCGCAACGTGGTCACGCTGTTTATTGCTCGCATCGGGGTCGGCGTTGGTGAAGCCGCCCTGTCGCCACCCGCCTTTTCGATGCTCTCCGACTATTTCCCCCCGGCCAAGCAAGCTCGCGCCTTCGCGATATACAGCCTTGGCGTGACCATTGGCGGCGGACTGTCGGCGATTATTGGCGGATTTGTCTACAAATTTTTTGCCGCCAGCGGCGGTGCCACCCTGCCGATTCTCGGGCATGTGAGCGCCTGGCAAATGACTTTTGTTTGCGTGGGCGCCCCGGGCCTGATTCTGGTTTTCCTGCTGAGCTTGATTAAGGAACCCGAACGCCGCCTGGATCGCGACCCCGTGGTCAGTGAATCCAGCTCCAGTCTTCGAGAGTGTTGGGACTACCTGAAACGCCACCGCAGAATCTACATCGGGGTCATTGGCGCCAACGCCCTGCTCACCGTAATGACCTACGGCACCCTGGCCTGGTTTATCGAATTCATGATTCGCAGCTATGGCGTCCCGCGGGAATCCGCCGGAGCGCAATTCGGACTGATTTATATTATTGCCGGCAGTCTGGGCGCCATTACGATCGGCTGGTTTGTCCAGCCCATGGTTCAACGCGGCATTGTCGACGCTCCAGCGCGAATGCTGCTGATCATTTCCGTGCTTCTCGCCATCCCAGCCATCGCCGGGCCACTTAGCCCCAACCCGACCCTGGCGGTGATTCTCGCCTGCCCCACATTGTTTCTGCTCAACGGATTTTACGGGCCCGGCGTCACCGCATTGCAGGCGGTTACCCCCAACCGAATGAAAGCGCAGGTGACCGCGCTGTCACTATTTTTTGCTAATCTATTTGGGCTGGCGCTCGGCCCCACCATCGTCGCAACCCTGACCGACTTTGTGTTCGGCGACGACGCGGCGCTGCGCTACTCACTCGCGGTATTGCCCATAGTCTTGTGCCCACTGGCTGCCCTCCTGGCCTACCAGGCATTGAAGCCCTACCGGGAGCTGGTGGCTCACCAGGCCTAACCCCTTCGAAGACAGCAACAGCCAGGGTAGCGGCGATTCGAAAAATGAAGCCACACCGCAGGTAAAGGCAGAGAGAAAGACAGTATCAGAGAAAAAAGCCGCCAGAAGCGCGTACAGGGGTGAGTTCTTCTGGCGGCGGAAAACAGATTTTAACTAGGCCCGCTTAACTTGCTTCGGCAACAACCTCGCTGACCTGCATAACCGGTTTTATATCCGTGTAGTTAGGCACGTCAGCCATAATTTTTTTCTGATGTGGCCCAAACGCCCCATAAAATTTTTCAACCGACTCGCAGTAGATATGGCACGCGGCAACGAAATCCGGATTGCTTCCAGGAGCTGCACCTGTCAGGCCCTTATCAATGGTATAACGGAGACAATCATCTCCCATACATTCCTTAATCAAAGGCATGTGCTTATCGCGATAATATTCGAAATCAAACGCACCCCGATCAGAATAGGGGTAGAGAACACTTACTTTTATCACGGCGCTAACTCTTTAACAGTATTGTATTTTTCACGGTTTACCGGGCGGCAATCAGGAACACGTCCAGATTTGCCCTACATCACCCGCTCATAATATGTCATTTTATTCTTTCTATCAATTATTTTTGTATCACTTTAAGGCAAGTCCTGCCCAGCGCCTGAAAGAAGAATTTATTCAGCAAGATAGTATCCAGGGGAGAAACGGGTTAATACCGATGCGTATCCGCACGGCTTGGAACAGTGCTGACTAACTCCTGATGCCGCCAGAGAACGTTTGCGACGGCGACTCACCAAACTCCTGAGCGTACAACTTACTAAAATTACCAAAATGACAAAAGCCGCATCGCATGGCAATATCAGATATTTTTATGCCCACTCCCTCATGGCGGGAGAAGACCAGTAATTCCTTCGCTCTGCGAAGTCTGAGTTTGCGTAAATACAGCATCGGTGTGGTGTACTCGTATTGCTCAAAACCTTTTTGCAAACTTCTTGCACTCACACCAACATAATTTGCAATATCCAGAACGGTTAGTTTCTGCGGATAATTTTCCTCCATGAACTCCTTCGCTTTAATGACAATTCTCGGTCTAACTCCATATTTAGTGTTTAGAATTTTTTCACTATAGCTATTTTCTTTAGAAAGCAGAGACATAGCCATAACCTGCTCTATTTTTTCAAACAACTCTGGATTTTTAGACATTTTATCCGAATAGGGGTTATTGATAATAAAGTTGGAGAGCGCCTCTGAAAACTCCCGCAAACAGGCAATACCGTTATCTGGAAGATTAAACTCAACCGGCTCCCTGGCCTCAATGCCGTAGCTTTGATACAAAGTTTCGTCCAGAAGGCGCCGATTAATCTTATAAATTAAATTAATACAGTCTTCGGACCAGCGCATATCTATATGCTTGTCGGCATCGAGTATGATTGGCTTC